>NZ_VPCO01000010.1:0-118823 GCF_013418175.1 Acinetobacter sp. YH12200 | reverse complement strand
TCAAACGAACAAATAGAGCAGATAGAATTTGCACTCAACCATCGTCCTAGAAAAACACTAGGTTGGTATACGCCTAGTGAAGTTATGGCTGGTTTTTATACTGTTGCACTTGCCGCTTGAATCCGCCTATTTCAAAACGCTCTTCTGAAAGTTTTAAAAATATAAGTTTTTGTATTTTGTTTCTCCACATTCAAATTGTAATGACAAACAAATGCCAACAATAAAATCATTTTTAAAGGGCAATAATTAAAGCGAATCGGATATGTTGAATGATGCACTCAAACCACCCGATCCTTGTTACACTGTTTTTGATTTGAAGCATTTTCTTCATAAATAGGATTGAAAATACTCAATTTATCTATAATCTTAACGATAAGATGGTGTTTGTTTTCAAAATAGAATTCAATACAATCTTAATTCAACCTATTATCAGTTCAAATTTATATATTGAGATTCAGTCTATATGCAGATTTACTTGGCACGAAACAATCAACAAGCTGGTCCATATACGCTCGAGCAATTAAATCAAATGCTTGCCAATCAGCAAGTCATGCTAACTGATTTGGCATGGCATCAAGGCATGGCAGAGTGGAAAGCTTTAGGTGAGCTTACCCAGGGAAAATCGGTATATCAACCTGAGGGTTATGTCGCACCAACCGCAACACCTGACACGCCTTTCCAGAACAACCCGCCTATAACAGTGTCTGGTACGCAACCACGCACCCAAGCAACTACGCAAAAAAATACACTTGCCAGTATTCCCAGCCGTATTCTGGCCAAAATTGTAGACGTGTTACTCTGGTTACCAGCGACTTTTATTCTGACTGGATTCTTCACCCCTGAACAGGAAGTCCGCTTTGCAGAATTGAACCAAGAGTTCATGAATGTGATACTCAACAGTGATGCTGATCCTACCATGGCGCAGCAACTGCAAACCCAGATGTTTGAGATGTTTTCTCAACAAGCCTGGATTGCAACTGCGGTCTATTTACTGATCATGCTGGTGATTCAAGCCTACCTTATTGCCAAATCTGGGCAAAGTATTGGCAAAAAAATGACGAAAATCAAAATTGTAGATGCTGAATCTGGTGAGAAAATTAGCTTATTACGTGCCTTCACCATTCGTAGCGTATTCTTTATATTTCTGAATATCATCTTCATGCCCTTGAGTTTAATGATTGACTGGGCCTTCGGATTGGGTAAAAAACGTCAGACCCTACACGATAAACTGGCAAAAACTCAAGTGGTAAAACAATAATTTTGAATCACTTAAAATGGGATGATATTCATCCCATTCTTTCTTACATAACTTTGAAATTGAAATAAAATTCCTATAAATATTCCTAAATCCCGAGCAACAAAATCGGTTTTTATTACAGGCATTTAAAGCGGCTTTAGATATAGCTTAGTTCGTCAATCTCAGGCATAATGCCCTACAACGTAGCGGTGTATTATGATTAATAGGATGTTTTGTAAAAATCAGCCTTTTTCGTCATGTGCACTTTAATCGCTATCCCATATTAAATTAGGGAATGGGACTCTTCACCGAGGTTGTAAAATGAGACAAACGATTTTAGCTGTATTGTCTTTATCTGCGATGACTGCACTCTTGACCGGGTGTGGTGGTGATATGGTACTTCTGAACTCTAAAGGTCCAGTTGCAGCAGGTCAAAGTAACCTGATGATGACTGCGATTTACTTAATGCTGTTGGTGGTTATTCCATCAATCATCATGGCATTATGGTTCGGTTGGAAATATCGTGCATCGAATAAAGACGCAGACTATAAACCTACATGGACACACTCTACTGCGATTGAAATTGTGGTATGGGGTATTCCTGTCATTATTATTGGTATTTTAGCTTGGTTAACTTGGTGGGGTTCCCACAAGTATGACCCATACCGTCCAATTGAAGCAGATAAAGCACCATTAACTGTTCAAGTTATTGCTGAACAATTTAAATGGATCTTCATCTATCCTGAGCAAAACATTGCAACAATTAACGAATTGCGTTTCCCAGAGAAAACTCCGGTAAGCCTTCGTATCACGTCTAACTTCACGATGAACTCTTTCTTCATCCCGGCGTTAAGTGGTCAGATTTATGCAATGGCAGGCATGCAAACTCACCTTAACTTCTTAGCTGATGAAACGAGTCCAGCTGAAGGTTATCGTGGTTTCTCTTCAAACTATTCAGGCTATGGCTTCTCACAAATGCGCTTCCGTGCACATTCTGTGACTGATGCTCAATTCGCTGAATGGGTTGCTGCAGTTCAATCAGGTAATGGTACTTCAGTAAATCCTGTTGCAGTTCAAAAAACTGTTTTAGACCAAGCTGAATTTGCGACCTTACGTGACGGCAACCGTTCACAAAAACAAATTGATGCAATGGTTCGTAATGCAAGAACAGATTTAGAGAAACGACTTGCTGAAACTGCACAAGCAGAAGGCCCATATAAGACTCAGCCACATCCTGTGACTTATTATTCTTCTGTCGAGTCTGGTTTGTTTGAATCTGTGATTCACAACTATATGAGTAACTACCACGGTGCTGATCATACAGCTCCTGTAGAAGCTGCAGCGACTGATGCTGTTGCTCAGGAAGCATCTGCTTCTGAAGCTCATGTAGCAGGTGAACATGCGACTGCTTCTCAAGGAGAATAAGACATGAGCTTCTTAGGTAAGTTAGGTCCAGATGCAATTCCTTACGATCCAATCGTATTGGCAACTGTTGCAATGATGATCTTGGGTGCTATCGCAGTTGTTGCTGGTATTACCTACTTCAAAAAATGGGGCTACTTGTGGAACGAATGGTTCACATCTGTAGACCATAAAAAAATTGGTATCATGTATATCTTCGTATCTGTGATCATGCTGGTGCGTGGTTTCGCCGATGCGATCATGATGCGTCTTCAGCAGTTCCTTGCAAAAGGTGGCGGCGAAGGTTATTTACACCCTGAGCATTACGACCAGATCTTTACCGCGCATGGCGTGATCATGATCTTCTTCGTGGCAATGGGTCTTGTAGTTGGTTTAATGAACATCTCTGTGCCGCTTCAAATCGGTGCACGTGACGTTGCATTCCCATTATTGAACTCACTCAGCTTCTGGTTATTTGCCGGCGCTGCGGGTCTGATGATGGTTTCACTTGCGTTAGGTGAATTCGCTGCAACAGGCTGGATGGCATACCCTCCACTGTCAGGTATCGAATATTCTCCAGGCGTAGGTATGGACTACTACATCTGGGCACTGCAAATTTCAGGTCTAGGTACGCTATTAACGGGTGTTAACTTCTTTGTTACCATCATCAAAATGCGTGCGCCTGGCATGAAACTCATGGAAATGCCAATCTTTACCTGGACATCTTTATGTACAGCAGTATTGATTATTGCGGCTTTCCCGGTGTTGACTGCAACAATTGCAATGCTAACGCTTGACCGTTACTTCGATTTCCACTTCTTTACAAATGACCTGGGTGGTAGCCCAATGTTGTATGTAAACCTGATTTGGACTTGGGGTCACCCAGAAGTGTATATCTTGGTATTACCAGCCTTTGGTATTTACTCAGAAGTTGTTGCGACTTACTCACGCAAAGCATTGTTCGGTTACAAATCAATGGTGTATGCAACAGTAGCAATCACAGTATTGTCATTCGTTGTATGGGTTCACCACTTCTTTACCATGGGTGCAGGTGCCAACGTTAACGCGTTCTTCGGTATCATGACCATGATTATTGCGATTCCTACAGGTGTGAAGATCTTCTCTTGGTTGTTCACCATGTACAAGGGTCGTATTGTTTACACTACCCCAATGCTATGGACACTTGGCTTCCTTGTGACTTTCGGTATCGGTGGTTTAACAGGTGTATTGATGGCAGTTCCACCAGCGGACTTCTTGGTACACAACTCTTTATTCCTGATTGCTCACTTCCATAACGTAATTATTGGTGGTGTAGTATTCGCGATGTTCGCAGGTATCATCTTCTACTGGCCGAAAATGTTCGGTTGGAGACTGAATGAAACTTGGGGTAAAGCAGCATTCTGGTTCTGGTTCTTCGGTTTCTACTTTGCATTCATGCCACTTTATATCCTTGGTTTCATGGGTATGACTCGTCGTCTGAATACATTTGACAACCCAGATTGGGACCCATATGTAAATATCGCGATGTTCGGTTCAGTTCTTGTTGCACTTGGTATCGTATGTTTCGTTATGCAAATCGTGGTTGGTTTCTTACAACGTGACCAACGTCTAGATTTGACTGGCGACCCATGGGATGGCCGTACGCTTGAATGGTCGACATCTTCTCCTGCTCCGTTCTATAACTTTGCTCATCTTCCAAAGATCAATGGTATTGATACTTTCTGGGTTGAGAAAGAAAATGGTGTTGCATATGCAAAACCAACGAAGTATGAAGATATCCATATGCCAACGAATCGTGCTGCTGGTTTCGTTATCGCGATGTTCATCACTGTAATGGGCTTCGGTTTAATCTGGCACATCTGGTGGTTAGTAGTTGTTACGTTCATTGCTTCTATCATTAGCTTCATCGTGTCTTCTTTCACCAAGAAAGTGGATTACTATGTTCCTGCTGCTGAAGTTGAGCGTATTGAAAACGAACGCTATGCGATTCTTGAAAAACACTTGAAGAAGGACTAAGACAATGGCTGAAGTACTTCATCACGATAACCACGGACACGATGAGCATCATCACGATGATACTGACATCACCGTCTTTGGTTTCTGGACTTACTTGATGAGTGACCTTGTCCTGTTCGGTACACTCTTCATTGCGTTCGCTGTTTTAAGTAGCCACATTCCTGTGGGTACTCCAAGTGCGAGAGACCTGTTTGGCGACTCTTTAGGTTTCGTTCTGACTGAAACCTTCGCTCTCTTGATCTCTTCTGTAACCTTTGGTTTTGCAGTTCTTGCTGCATACAAAAAAGACGTTGCAAAAGTACTGACTTGGTTAGCGATTACTTGGGTATTCGGTGCTATCTTCATCGGCATGGAACTATATGAGTTCAATCACTTAGTTCATGCGGGTCACGGTCCAAGCACAAGTGCGTTCTTATCTGCGTTCTTTACCTTGGTAGGTACGCACGGTATTCACGTAACTTCTGGTCTGGTCTGGATGATCGTGTTAATGGTTCAAATCAAGAAATATGGTTTGACTCTTGCAAACACGCGTCGTCTAGCTTGCCTAAGCTTGTTCTGGCACTTCCTTGACATCGTTTGGATCTGTGTATTCAGCGTAGTTTACTTGATGGGAGTTCTGTAATGAGTCACGATCACAACTCAGCTGGTGCATCACACGGTAACGTTAAGCAATATACAATTGGCTTCGTACTTTCTGTCATCCTTACCGTAATTCCATTCGGTATGGTGATGGCAGGCGGTTTTGAACGCGGTATCTTGATTGCAGTAATTGCGATTACTGCGGTTGCTCAGATTCTTGTGCAGTTAATTTACTTCCTGCATATGAACTCTTCTTCAGAGCAACGCTGGAACGTGATTGCGTTCGTGTATACCATCTTAACCAT
Organism: Acinetobacter sp. YH12200; assembly: GCF_013418175.1. Classification (NCBI taxonomy): domain Bacteria; kingdom Pseudomonadati; phylum Pseudomonadota; class Gammaproteobacteria; order Moraxellales; family Moraxellaceae; genus Acinetobacter; species Acinetobacter sp. YH12200. Next base: position 113,285 of record NZ_VPCO01000010.1, on the reverse strand, counting down.
CGCTATTCTTTTAGTAGGTTCTGTATGGATCATGAATTACCTACACTACAACATGATGATCTAAACTGGTCGTCATGTTGAAAAAGTATTTATTCCTGACTAAGCCAGGAATTCTCTTCGGTAACTTTGTTACCACTTTGGGTGGCTACTTCGTAGCCACTCAAGGTTCTGTAGATTTCCTTCTCCTGCTTATTACCCTTCTCGGTACTACGCTTGTCGTAGCATCAGGATGTGTGGTCAACAACGTGATTGACCAGGACATCGACCAAAAAATGCAGCGCACACAAAATCGTGCTCTGGTCATCAAAACCATCTCTGAACCTGTTGCCCTGGCTTTTGCTCTGGTCTTAGGCCTCATTGGTTTTAGCATTTTATGGTTCTGGGTAAATGCGTACGCTTTTCTTTTCGCGGTGATTGGTTTTGTTGTATATGTTGGTTTCTACAGCCTATGGACAAAACGAACCACAATTCATCAAACTGTAGTCGGCAGTATTTCTGGTGCAGCTCCGCCTGTCATTGGCTATACCGCTGTGGCCAATCAATTTGACCTGGGTGCATTACTGATCTTTTTAGGTTATGCGTTGTGGCAAATGCCTCACTCATGGGCAATTGCGGTTTACCGCTTTGATGATTACAAAAATGCAGGCATTCCCATTTTGCCTGTGGCGCGCTCGATTCATCGTACCAAGATCGAATCACTTTTGTATGTGGTGTTATTCACCCTGACCATGAATGCATTATTTGTATATGGCTATGCCAATTGGTTGTATGCAGTCATTTTAAATCTATTGTGCATTTACTGGTTGTATATCGGTGTCATTGGATTTAAAGCTGAAAATGATCAGCTTTGGGCAAAGAAATATTTTCTGTTCTCTGTCATCCTGATTACCGTGATCAGTATTGTATTTAGCTTTACTTCAACTGCGCCATCTACACAGATAGTGTTTTTTTAAAAAGATAGAGAGTTCGCCTCTATCTTTTTTTATTTTGATTTTATCCCCCCACTCCGAGCATCTGTTTGCAGAATCAAAATTTCAGCTTTAAGCGCTCGTCCCCTCCTTTCTTATCTTCTGTGAAATTCACTCATTTTTGTTTTAGAGTCACATTCATAGGTTTAGGCCAATTCCTGCCTAGAAAGAGTCGGTTGATATGATCAACAGTATATTTAATAAATTTAAGCAGTTTAAGCCTGATTAAAAATATAACGATTTTTTGATAAGAGAATCTGGCAATAGATATAATTTCACAAAAATGGCTTATCTGGTTGAAATTATCCTCGAAAATCTCTACAATTCACCCTTCGCAAACACTGCGACACAACCTTGGTTGTGACTCCTTGCTTCAATTTACTTAAATTGGGGCTGTCCAAACCGTAAGGAGCTGACAATGCGTCATTACGAAATCGTACTTTTAGTACACCCTGATCAAAGCGATCAAGTCGTTGGTATGGTAGAACGCTACCTAACTCACATCAAAGAAGCTGAAGGTCAAATCCACCGTCTTGAAGACTGGGGCCGTCGTCAATTGGCTTACCCAATCAACAAGATCCACAAAGCTCACTACATTCTTATGAATGTTGAGTGTGGTCAGACTACTCTTGATGAGCTTGAAGAATTGTTCCGTTATAACGATGCAATCATTCGTAGCCTTATCATCCGTCGTGAAAACGCAATCACTGAAGAGTCACTATTGGCGAAAAGTGCTGAAGAAAAACGTGCGCGTAAAGCTCAACGTGAAGAAGCACAACACGCTCAAGACTCTGCTGAAGCTTAAGGAGAACATAACATGGCACGTTTTTACCGTCGTCGCAAGTTCTGCCGCTTTACAGCTGAGAACGTTACGTACATCGACTACAAAGATATCGACACTTTAAAACAGTACATCACTGAAAACGGCAAGATTGTTCCTAGCCGTATTACAGGTACTAAAGCTCGTTACCAACGTCAATTGGCGCTAGCTATTAAACAAGCTCGCTTCTTGTCTTTGATCCCTTACACTGACAATCATAAGTGAGGTTGAGCTGTGGATATTATCTTATTACAACGCATTAAAAACCTAGGTAAACTAGGCGATAAAGTATCAGTTAAAGCTGGTTATGGCCGTAACTTCCTTATCCCACAAGGTATGGCAGTTGCTGCAACAGAATCAAACACTGCTGCTTTTGAAGCTCGTCGTGCTGAACTTGAGAAAGCTGAAGCTGATGTTTTAGCTGCTGCTCAAGCACGTGCTGACCAATTGAACGAAGTAAATATCGTAATCACTGCGAAAGCTGGTGACGAAGGTAAACTATTCGGTTCTATCGGTACTCGTGACATCGCTGACGCGTTGACAAATGCTGGTCTAGAAGTAGACCGTGCAGAAGTACGTCTTCCAAATGGCGCACTTCGTCACACTGGCGAATTTAACATCGCAATCCAATTGCACCATGATGTTACTGCAGAAGTTCTGGTTACTATCGTAGCTGAGTAATTTCTCGCCTCAAAAAGAGCATGCGAAAGCATGCTCTTTTTTTATCTATAAAAAAATGACAGGTATCTCCTGCTTAAAAATTATTTTATTACCCATACAAATGAAAATTTACCCTTCGCATTTGATTTCAGAACGCGTATGATTTCATGTCGTAGTGAATAAAAGCTATTCATCTCCGATAATGTTTAACCATTGTATTTAAAATCAGGGATTTATATGTCACAGGCGAATGCCAGCAAAAAGCCGACCAGCGCTAATATCGAAATCAGTACTGAGAACAGCAATCTCAAGGAATTTCGTACTCCACCGCACAATTTAGCGATTGAACAAGCCGTACTTGCTGCATTAATGACCGTTGCCGAATCTTTTGAACAGGTCGGTGATGTGCTGACTGAAAATGATTTTTATGCGACCCGACATAAATATATCTTCCGTGCCATTGAGCAGCTCTCTAAAGAAAACTCACCTTATGATGCGGTTCTGGTGCATGACTGGCTCATCAAACAGAATTTACTCGATGCCATTGGTGGTGAAGAATATCTGATGCAGCTGATGGCAGATTCGCCATCAAGTTTCTATAATCTGGAAACCTATGCAGGCAAAATTAAAGAATTCTCTACCCTGCGTAGCATGATTAAAGTCAGCTCCGAAATTTTACAAAATGCCTATGACACCAAAGGCCGCACAGTGAGTGAAATTCTGGATCTGGCTGAGACGAATATTTTCTCAATTGCTGAACAGCATAATAACAATGCCAAAGCGCAAGGCCCTAAGCCGATCAACTCGGTGGTCGCAGACGTATTTGATAAATTAAATGAACTGTCGCAAATGGAAGGCAGCATTACCGGTTTAACTACTGGTTTTGTGGAACTGGATAACAAAACTTCCGGCATGCAATCCGGCGACCTGATTATTGTCGCGGCGCGTCCGTCCATGGGTAAAACCACCTTTGCCATGAACCTGGTCGAAAGCGTTTTATTTAATAACAACCTGCCGGCGCTGGTCTATTCCATGGAGATGCCAGCGGATTCGATTGCCATGCGTTTGATTTCATCGTTTGGCCGTGTGCATCAGGGGCATTTACGTGCCGGTAAAATGGACAGTGATGAATGGTCTAAAGTGACCAGTACCATTGTGCATTTACAGGAAAAAAACCTGTATATCGATGATTCCTCTGCCCTGCCACCAACTGAATTACGTTCCCGTGCCCGTCGTATTGCCAAAATGCATGGTGGCAAACTCGGCTGTATCATGGTCGATTATCTTCAGTTGATGAAAGTACCCGGTATGGGCGACAACCGTGTCGGTGAGATTTCGGAAATTTCACGAAGCTTAAAAGCACTGGCTAAAGAAATGCAGTGCCCTGTCATTGCACTTTCCCAGTTAAACCGCGCCCTGGAAAACCGCCCCAATAAACGCCCGGTGATGTCCGATTTACGTGAATCCGGTGCAATCGAGCAGGATGCCGATTTGATCATGTTCATTTACCGCGACGAGGTTTATAACAAGGAATCAAAGGAAGCCGGCACTGCTGAAATTATTATTGGTAAGCAGCGTAACGGCCCGATTGGTACGGTACGTCTGGCTTTCGAAGGTCAATATACCCGTTTTAGTAATCTCTCACCTGAGTTTTATGCTCAGTATGATGATGAAGAGTAAACAAGCTCAATCATCAGATTTCCATCGTCCCTCCAGGAGTAATTTAGGGTGCGCCAAGCTACAGTTTATATTGACAGTGCAGCACTGCAATATAATTTAAACCGTGTCAAACAACTTGCCCCAACCGCTAAAATCGTCAGTATGGTCAAAGCCAATGCTTACGGACATGGAGTTAAAGACTGCCTAGCAGCCTTAAGTGCAAGCGATGCTTTTGGTGTCGCATGCTTACAAGAAGCCCTGGAAATTCGTGAATTGGGTTATCAACAGCCGATCACGCTCATCGAAGGTGTTTTTGTTGCAGACGAAATGCCAATCGTGATTGATCAGAATATTGAAGTGATTGTGCATCAGCAGGCACAGGTCGATTGGCTCTTGGCACATAAAGATGCTTATATCGCCAAAGACCTGAAAGTCTGGGTCAAGCTGAATAGCGGGATGAACCGTCTTGGCTTTAAAATTGATGTAATTAAAGACGTTATCAATCAACTCAAAGCTGAAGGTTTTACTTGTGTTTTGGCGATGCATTTTGCCAATGCCGATGCTGATCACCCGCTGAATGATGAACAAATCCGTCAATTCTTAGAAATTAAAAATGACTGTGCACCATTGATGGGTTCATGCTGTAATTCAGCAGCCATTTATAAATATCCAGAATTGCATTTTGATTTTGTCCGTCCCGGGATCATGCTTTATGGCGCGACTCCATTTGCAGATCGTGATGTGCATGATCTGGATTTAAAACCAGTCATGACCTTTACTGCCGAAGTGATTGCGCTCAACCATATCAAGGCAGGTGAGCATGTCGGTTATGGTTCAACATTTACAGCTGAGCAAGACATGACACTTGCGATTGTTTCAATTGGCTATGGTGATGGCTACCCTCGTGCTTTCCTGAAACAGAACTATGTGGCGATTAATGGCCAGCAAACGCGTGTCATTGGTCGTGTAGCAATGGATATGATCGCGATTGATGTAACTGCTATGCAGGTAAAACCTGGTACTCAAGTCGAACTTTGGGGGAATACCCGTTTGGTCGATGATGTTGCTGAAGCCAATGGCACCATTGGTTATGAACTGTTATGCAGACTCAGTCATCGTCCGCTACGTAAAGTTATTTGAGTTGATCCTCAGAGCCAAAAAAGTCCAACAGAAGTTGGGCTTTTTATTTAAGCTGATTTTTGTTCTTCAGCCTGCTCTAAACTCAATTTCTCTAATAAAGCATCGACATGATGTTGCTGAAAGGCAAAAGGATTAAAGTCATTAAATCCCATGTCCTGACAGAATTGCTGGATTTGACTGCGTTTAGAAATATACTTCATCGACCAGTCGGGGAAACTCGGATATTCGATTTCCTTGGTCTCAAACAATTTAATATCATGATGGCGAGGATCTTTATTGAGTCTCTCGAGCAGCAGACTTTTTAAGGTTAAACACTCACCTTCCAGACATTGAAAAAAATAACCATCGGCAAAATACAGCACTCCTGTGACTTGATAGCGATGATTAAAATCACGTGCTTCTTTCAGGATATTGGTCAGATCTTCAAGCAAATCAACTTTAGAAGACGTACTTTTACTGGCGTAACAAAATTGGTACATGCGCTAACTTATCTATTTTTATTATGCTGGTGCACAGAAGTTCATACTGTACGCGAAAAAACTGAACCAGAATACCTTTTACAGAAAATATTCATTCGATGGAACAGGTAGCGCTGCCAGTCCTTTTTTCAAGGTGTCTGACCATTGCCGGCTGATCGACGTGAAATATTCATCATCTTCGGCAATACGTTTACCCCTCGGCATCATTAAACTGTCTTTTTTATACACCAGCACATCGAGTGGCATACCGACCGATACATTGGAACGTAAGGTCGATGCAAATGAAATGAGCGAACAACGCAGAGCTTCATCCAGCGGCATATCATAAGTCAAGGCGCGATCCAATATCGGCTTGCCATATTTACTCTCGCCAATCTGGAAATACGGCGTATCCCGCGTGGCACAGATAAAATTTCCTTGCGGATACACATGATAGAGCTGCATTTCTTGATCTTTGAGCTGACCACCCACCAGTAAATTACAATAATAATTACTCTGTTCCAAAATGTCGCTGGTGACATTGGCGATGACTCTCTTAAGCGTGCTCCCGATCAGTTCAGCCACATCAAACATGGTATGCAGACTGAGTATATTGGGTTCCTGCTTCAATTCTAGCTGATTTTTGATACGCCCAATTACGGCTTGTGTTGTGGCCAGATTTCCGGAGGCCTGTATGACGATCATACGCTCCCCAGGAATACCAAAGGTATACAGTTTGCGAAAGACAGAAATATGATCTACTCCGGCATTGGTCCGTGTATCACTAATAAAAAGCATACCTTGCTCTAAACGTAGCGCACAACAATACGTCATTCTTTTGTCCTTATTAACATCCTAGTACCTGAACAATGGAATGCATGGATTCCACCCCGCCCTTCTCCCTCACACCACGTACCGGTGCTACATCCCAATAATCCCGCCCAATGGCCACATAAATATGCGAGCTTGGACTAAACAGCAGATTACTCACATCAAAACAATACCATGTCTGCTCTACAAACACCTCTGCCCAGGCATGACTGGCCAGATGTGAAGCATTTTGTGCATATAAATAGCCAGAAACATAGCGGGCAGCCAAGCCCAGATATTTACACATGGCAATGAAAATATGACTATGATCCTGACAGACCCCCTGACGTGCTTCAAAGGCATCTATGGCAGAGCCTTGCACTGAAGTGCTATTGGAAATATAAGGGACATGTTCCAGCAAGGCCTGTGCCAGTCCAATCAGATGTTGACGGTTTAATGCAGGGACATGAGCTTGTGCAAAATCTTTCATTGCTGCATTACATTGCGTTGATTCAGTTGGCTGTAAAAAAATATTGGGATTGATTGAATCATTCAGTCCAGTCTGATGCGCGGGATTCAGCTCGACAATCCCTTGCGCCATGATCGTTAAGGAATAATAAGGTTCACGCTGGTTACAGGTCATCCACAGATTATGAAAGGCATCTTTTCGGATTTCTTTATTCCCCGGTACACTAATATCCCAGGAATGCACCCGTTGATGCGCATTGCTCGATGGCATCATTTTGATGTACTGAATACTGTTCCTCACCTCAGCTGTATACATATAATGCGTTTGGTGATTCACCATCAATTTCATACATCTGCCTCAAACAGTTGATGAATATGGTCGCTAAACTGATAGAACTGAATCCGGTTCGGCTCTGTACGCAACTGTTCCCAGTATTGCTCCAGATCACCCCAGCCCATTTCCACTAGAATTCTGACTACATCATCAATCTTGCACAGTGTCGTACTGGTTTCTTCACCGAGTCGTAACTGATGATCGAGCTGTTCGACACATTGTCCCAGGCTAAAGAACAGAAAAATATCGGCAGATTCAGCTTCCAGAATATCTTCACATTCAGTCACCACTTCACAAATATAACCAGCATTTTTGTCTGCAGTTTTGATCAGTTTCATTAGTTCTGCATAGCCTGATGCAGACAATACTCCGCGTAGTTCCTGAATATTATCTTTAGCCACTTTAAACTGCTGGCTAAAAGATGCGGTCTGAGTTGAATCTAGTACCAATTCATTTAAGGAACTGGCATCAAAAGCGGGTAAACAAAAAGCATGGGCATAGGCCACAGCTGCTTCGTCTTCTAAAAATGGAAAGCGCGCACATAAAAAATGAGTGCGAGATAAATAACGCCCTAACCAAAAAATATGTTGTGCATTGCTATTCAGCAAAACCATGACATTTTCCTTCTTTGGAATATTATGAATGTAAATTGTCGACTACCCAGGTATCTTTAATACCGCCACCCTGTGATGAATTCACCACCAGTGAACCGGGCTGCATCGCTACACGTGTCAAGCCACCCTGCACAATTTCAGTACGGTAAGGCGAGCTTAAGACAAATGGGCGCAAGTCAATATGACGTTCAGCAATACCAAAATTGGTCAAAGTCGGACTAACCGATAAGTCCAAAGTTGGCTGCGCAATATACAAATGCGGCGCAGCTAAAATTTTCTCCCTGAAAAATTCAATTTGCTGTTTCGAAGCCTGTGGCCCAATCAGCATGCCATAACCACCCGAACCCTGAGCTTCTTTTACCACCAGCTGGTCCAGATGGGCCAACACATAGCTTAAATCTTGCTGATTACGACATTGATACGTCGGAACATTTTTTAGTATTGGCTGTTCACCCAAATAAAAATGAATCATTTTATCGACATATGGATAAATCGATTTATCATCTGCGACACCTGTACCCGGTGCGTTGGCAATCAGGACATTATTTTGTAAATAAGCTGACATTAAGCCAGGTACACCCAGGGTACTCTCCGGTTTAAAGCATAATGGATCGAGATAAGCATCATCGACCCGTCTATAAATAACATCGACTCTTTGGCGACCACGTATAGTTTTTACATAAACCTTCGAGTCATCAACAAAAAGATCACGTGATGTTACCAACGGTACATTCATTTCTCTTGCGAGAAAGGCGTGCTCATAGTAAGCACTATTAAAACGCCCCGGCGTCAGCACTACGACAAAGGGTTTGTCGACATGGGCGTTTTCGATCAGGATTTCTTTTAAAAGCTGCGGGTATTGTTCAATTCCAGCAATCTTGGACTGTTCAAATATTTTCGGCATCAGCTTTTGGCTAATCTTACGGCATTCCAGCATATAAGAGACACCCGATGGCGTTCTAAGATTGTCCTCCAAGACATAAAATTCGCCCTTGGAATCACGTATTACATCAATGCCACTAATCTGGCTATAAATCCTGCCTTTCAGGCTATGTTGATACATATGCGGCTGATAAGCCTCATGCGTCAAAATCTGGAGTTCAGGAATGATATTGGCTTTTAAAATATCCTGTTGATGATAAATGTCATGTAAAAACAGATTCAGTGCGCGCACGCGTTGTGCCGACCCCAGAGCCACCATATTCCACTGTTTGCGGTCAATCACTCGTGGAATGATATCGAAAGGAATGCTTCGCTCTACCCCCTCTTTATCTTCGTAAACCGTAAAGCTAATGCCATGATGTAAAAAATGTTCTTTTGCCACCTGATTCAGAGCATTCAATTCATCCAGCGTGTGTTGGGATAACCATTCTTCCAGTCTTTGACTTGCCTGACTGGACATGACTTGCTCATCCTGCATTTCATTAAAGAATTTTGAAGACAACTGTTGAAATAAAAGTTGTGGATTTGCTGTAGTCGATACCGTTGCTGTTTTAGCCTCTATAAAATTTTTCCCAAGATTTTGGGAACTAAAATTATCAATTTTTTCAATTACATTTGTATCCCGATTTCCTTTAAGCATACAAACCTCGTCTTATCATCTATTATAATTAAATCAAAGCAATATCCATGCCATTGAACCTATATTGCGACTACCATTAATCTAATAAATGCGCCCTGAACTCAATGCCATTTCTTACCAAGTTGTTTTTAGTTTGTAGGACAATTGTTGCGCAGAAAGACTTGCGAAAAAATGAGAGTTTTTTTATTGTGTTAGTCTAAGCCTAAATCCCATCCTCTTTATCGCCAGCAAAATAAATTATGTCAGCACAAGAAAAAGAAACCTCGAATAGCCTGTATCGCCAATGGCAAATCTTGTCGCGTCTTTCTACCGGCAAATGGATGGGAACACGTGAATTACAGGAAATCTTGAATCGCGAAGGAATTGATATCAGCCTGCGTACCATTCAGCGTGACCTGAACCAGATTGCGCAGCGCTTTCCAATCGAAAGCAGCAAGACCACACCACAAGGCTGGCGTTGGCGCTCAGATGCACCGCTGCAAAGCTTGCCGCATATGACCAGCTCACAGGCGGTCACCTTTATGATGGTCGAAGAACATTTAAAACATTTGCTGCCACCGAGCCTGATCGAAGAAATGAATCCCTGGTTTGATCTGGCACGCCGCAGTCTGTCCTCGCAAAACAATGTCCGCCAATGGATTAATCGGGTACGGATTGTGCCAGCCACCCAACCGCTCATTCCACCTTTCGTGGATAAGACTGCACAGCAGGCGGTATATGAAGGCTTGTTGCAGGACAAACAGCTGGAATGTGTCTATCAGGGCCGCGGTCACAACAGCGAAGAAAAGACTTATATCCTCAATCCACTGGCTTTGGTGCAAAAAGGCTCCATCATTTATCTGGTCTGTACCCGTCATGACAAATCTGATATTCAGACCTTTGCCCTGCACCGTTTTAAATCGGCAGTAGTTCTCAATTCACGTGCCCTGCATCCGGTGAATTTTGATATTGATGACTATATCGATTCTGGTGCATTGGGCTTCCGGGTGGATTTCAATCACCCTACTGAAAATGTCATGCTAAAACTGAGCATGTCGGAATCGGATGCACATTATTTTGAGGAAAGTCAGCTCAGTAAAGATCAGAAGATTGAAAAACTGGACAATGGTATGTCGCTGATTAGTGCAACGGTTCCTTTTACTTCACAACTGGTGTGGTGGCTGCGCAGCTTTGGTAAAAAGATTAAACATATTGAACCCAGTATGGTGTCCAATGCAGTTAGCCAGATGGATGAGGAAAACCCTTAACCAAATGGATTTCATTCAGCTTTAATAATTCCAGAATAAAAAAATCCCCAGATTGGGGATTGGAGAATTATGCTTGTATTTTTATGATTGTTCTGGTGGTCTACCGTTGTACCAACCTGCTTTTCTCTAATACCCCGAAATGCAGATTGGATGAAACCTCAATATTTAAACAGAACTGAGACATGAGCAAGCCAGTTCGGCATTATTAAAGCGAATGGATTTTTTTGTCATGGTTTATAACTCCTGTATGGGTGATAAATCGACTATAAAAGCATTCACACTGCCTGTGAAATAAATAGAATATATGTGCTTTGCATATTTTTTCTATAGGAATTTTTCCGCAAAATTTATCTGCAATTGCTACTGACTGATTGCCTGTCTGGGTATGATTTTTGGCAAGTTTATAAAATTGAATAACAATTCTATGCTTGCATAAGATACCTGGCTCTGCACATCATAAAGCCCTATAGAAGTAGAAATAGGGACTTAATTTTACAATGGCTAACCCTGCTCAATTAGTACGTCACAAGCTGCTCAATACTTTCTTTTCCCGCCATTCAGTCTGGTTTGCCTGCATTCTGATTGCAGTGATTTTTACCACATTCCATATCGGTTATTCGCCGCGTTATATCTATTATTTTATGCCGCAAACTTTGGTGAATACCCTGTGGATTCTGAGTATTCTCCTGAGCCTGTTGGGTTTGTATGATGTACTGCAAAACAAGCATTCTATTCTGAAAAACTACCCCATCATGGGACATTTCCGCTTTATCTTCGAAGAATTTCGTCCGGAGATTCGTCAATATTTTATTGAAGCCGACCGCGATGCACTGCCCTTCTCCCGTATGCAACGTAGTCTGGTGTACCAGCGGGCGAAAAATGAAAATTCAGATAAACCTTTCGGTTCAATTCTCAATGTCTATGAAGACAATTATAGATTTGTCAGTCACTCTTTGACGCCATGTAAGGTGGCCGATCCACAAACGTTCCGTATCCTGATCGGCAATGAGCAATGTACACAGCCCTTCTCTGCTTCCATTTTAAATATTTCAGCCATGAGCTTTGGCAGTATGAGTGCCAATGCAATCCGTGCGCTGAATCTCGGTGCTCAAAAAGGTGATTTTTTCCATGATACCGGTGAAGGCAGTATCAGCCCCTATCATCTTGAATATGGGGGCGATCTGGTCTGGGAAATTGGCAGTGGTTATTTTGGCTGCCGTACCTTAGATGGACAGTTTGATCCGGAACGCTTTGCGGCACAAGCCAAATTACCGCAAGTAAAAATGATTGAAATCAAGTTATCACAAGGGGCTAAACCCGGACATGGCGGTATTTTACCTAAAAGCAAGATCTCGGAAGAAATTGCCCAAATCCGGGGCATCAGCCGTGAACATGATTGCGTATCACCCTCTAGTCATCCCGCCTTTAGCACCCCGATTGAAATGATGAATTTCATCCAACGATTACGTGAACTTTCCAACGGAAAACCGGTCGGATTCAAGCTATGTCTGGGGCAGCCCTGGCAGTTTATGAGTATGGTCAAAGCCATGCTGCACACCCAGATTTATCCCGATTTCATCGTCGTCGATGGCTCTGAAGGTGGAACGGGCGCTGCACCCATTGAGTTAATCGACTTTGTCGGTGCACCCCTAAGAGAAGGTTTACTATTTGTGCATAATACCCTTGTTGGTGCAGGTTTAAGAGATAAAATCAAAATTGGTGCAAGTGGTAAAATTATTAGTGCATTTGATATTGCCAGCACGCTCGCGATTGGGGCAGATTGGGTGAATTCGGCACGTGGTTTTATGTTTGCCGTCGGCTGTATTCAGGCTCAAAGCTGTCATACCAACCAGTGTCCTGTAGGTGTCACCACACAGGATAAAGATCGTCAAAAGGCCTTACATGTGCCCACCAAAGCAGAACGCGTATTTCATTATCATAAAAACACCTTACACGCCTTGTCTGAACTGATTGCTTCTGCAGGCCTGAAACACCCTTCGGCGATTAAGGCACATCACTTGGCACAACGTGTGAATAATCACGAAATAAAGAACTTTGCGCAGATTCATTTTTGGTTGAAAGAGGGAGAATTATTATCCTGTGAAAATAAGGATGAGGAGAACTTCTACTTCCGGATGTGGAACCTGGCTAAACTGGATAAATTTTAACTCAATACAGTTAAATTAGAAAAGGCGTTTAATCAAACGCCTTTTTTCACATTGAATTGTAGATCAATAATAGGTTTTACTGCCCTGTGCATGTAGAAAGGCAGGAATCAAGCCGGTCAATGCAGCACGAATATCCGCGCGTTCATTGATCAGTTGATGCGAACCTTCTTCCAGCATCAGTAAGGTCTGGAGACGGAATTTACGTCGGATAAATTCGATATTATAGCGCCAGTCTACGGTCTGATCCTGTGCACCCTGTGCCAGCCAGACCGGAATACGACAGGCCGGACGCGCTTCCATTTCCAGCATCCAGCGCGACATCGCCAGAATCCAGTCCATACCCATCATCCGCGGCTGTAACGGATCTTTAAGCCGGATAAAACGCAGAAACTCCGGATTATGGTTATTGCGTCTGAAATGCCGGGGAACTTCACGCTTGATCCGGCTAATAATGCCCAGCCCGACCGAGTTATGCCACCAGGCTGTTTTCGCAGGACGAATCAGCGGCGATAACAGCAAAACCCGTTCTACAAAAGGATTTTCGCGGCGCTGTGCAAATTCGAGTAAGTGATGCATCCAGATTGCACCACCGGTACTCTGTCCAATTCCCACCCAAGGTTTGGGCAATTGCGAGGCAAGTTGTACATAGCGATGTACGGCATGCAAAACCTGCTGATAATGATCAAAATTCTGAATGCTGGCAGGTGAACCATCACTCAGACCATGTCCGGGCAGGTCATAGGTCAATACACTAAAACCTTGCTCCAGCAGCTCTTTGACAATCGGCTGATAAATCCCGCTATGTTCCAGATAACCATGCAGCAAGAAAGCAGTGCCCTGAATCTTGTCAAAGCGGGTATTTTTCAGGTTTGGTTCAAATACCTGTACATGTAATTTAAACAATGGCATCTGTACGTAGCCTTGCCAGTGTTTGCAGTCCAATAAATCAAAGCCATACAGCTTGCGATAGGATTGCAGATCAATTGGCGGCTCATCACTACGATTCAGGTTTAACGGCGGCAAGAGTTGTGGCGTTATATCCCGGCTTGGGATGGGTAAATCAAGTTGCTTCAGGATCGTGGGATTTAAAAATGGGATATCAGACATTATGGCACCTCCCGACAGTCACTAGATCCAAACCACATATCGCGCATGGTCGCCAACATTTCATAATTGGCACGACGACTATGATCATAATTTTGCGCACTTGGACGCCATCGTGTCAAAGGCTTCGGCATCGGTGCCTCTACCGGAATGGTTTGTATGCCATTTAAAGCAAATAAACGGCGGGTCCGTGGCATATGATAACGATCCGTAATCAGAATCACAGTCGGTGCTCCACCTTTCTTTTGTAATAATAATGAACTGAAACGGGTATTTTCACAGGTATTCATGCTGCGATCTTCCAGCAATTTGGCATCAACATCGTGGTTTTTCAACCAGCGCTGCATATACGGCGCTTCTACACCACTCAGCACAATCGGTAACTGATAATGTTTTTCTACCGCCAGCGTGGTTTCCAGACGTAAACGCGTATAGTGATTGACCACAATCTCTTCACCCTTTTCATCTAGCGTTAAACCGCCACCCAACACCACAATGGCATAAGGCTGGGAGCTATTCGCCGGTTTCACTTGTTGCTGATCTTGTAGTAAAGCCAGGTCCTGCTGAATTTCCTCTTCAGCGGTTTCTTGTACCGAGCTGGCCTCTTCTTGTTCTATAGGATGCGTACTCAGGAACTCAATATATTGTTCAATACGTTCTTTGTTTTCATTGCTGTCCCAGTCCAGCAACTTCCGAACATTTGCAGTCGGATCAACCGGCTCTGTCGGTACTTGTGAATATAATAATGGAACTTGAGCAGGCGGACTTTGCTCTGCCTTTTGACTTTGCTGCTCACGCTGATGTTCTTCAATGACCTGTTGCAGCGCTTTATAACGTGCCTGAATCAGAATCAGGTTGGCAGAATTGTTTTGTTGGATATCCTTTTCCATGACCTTTAAATATGCCTGACGGGCAATCCATAAATCGGAGCCAGGTTCCAGATTTTCATGCTCGCTCAATGCTGCCATTTTCTGGCTTTGCGCTGCTACTTCATTAAGTTCTAAAGATACAAACTGGTTTAAGCCCTTGACGATCATTTGCGAGTAAAAAGGGGTATAAACCAACACCAGTAGACAGCCGAATAGTACAAACAGTCCAGTGACCACTTGTAGCAAACGTACCATCCAATGGGTTTTATTCATATCATTTTTCATCCTGATGAGAACGGATCAATCCATTTTGGTCAAACAATACAGGTTCTGGTTCCAGCAGCAGCTTGAATTTTTCCCAGACCGACTGCTGTACTGCACGATAAGTTTTACGCACATCGGTAAGAGAGGCCTGACCATAATTCACCAAGACCAGCGCCTGTTTATGAAACATGCCGACAGACCCCAACTGTTTGCCCTTCCAGCCAGCCTGATCAATCAGCCAGCCTGCCGCCAGTTTAACTTGAGTATTGGCTTGCTGGTAATGGGGTAAATTCGGGAAAGATGCCGCAATCTGGTCAAAGACCGGCTGATCTACCAGCGGATTTTTAAAAAAACTCCCTACATTGGGAAATTCTTGCGGATCAGGTAATTTGCTTTGACGGATCTGAATCACTTGCTGTTGCAGGTTTTCTGCTGTAAGCGTATCACCGACGGCTGTCTTTAAGTCACCGTAATTCAGTTTCAAATCTGGCTGTTTCAGTAATTTAAAAGTCACATGGGTAATCACATAACGGTTTGGCTCATCTTTAAAAATACTATGTCGATAGGCAAACTGGCAATCTGCTGCGCTAATCGAGCCAAACTGTTTGAGCTGACGATCATAGACTGCAACCGAATCGATAAACTCGCCAACTTCGACGCCATAGGCGCCAATATTCTGTACCGGCGATGCACCAACACGCCCAGGAATCAGGGCCAGATTTTGTAAACCATACAGACCTTGTGCTGTAGTCCAGAGCACGAAGTCA
Source organism: Acinetobacter sp. YH12200 (assembly GCF_013418175.1). NCBI lineage: Bacteria > Pseudomonadati > Pseudomonadota > Gammaproteobacteria > Moraxellales > Moraxellaceae > Acinetobacter > Acinetobacter sp. YH12200. The sequence continues at coordinate 97,353 of NZ_VPCO01000010.1, read as the reverse complement.
TGCCAGCCCTGCCCGCCGCCCACGCGTAAACGTTGCGACTGATCATCGCCATCCAGCATCTCAATGCCCTGAATATCGATATGCAAAACCAGTGCGTGAATCTGTTCAGGCAACAACATATTGCTGCCACCTGACAGAATCAGCACATTTAACTGTTGCTGTTCAGCAAAATCCAGAGCCGCCAGCAGATCATCGGTCGATTGAATATGGGCATAGTGTGAAGCAATGGCTTCTAAATTTAGGGTATTAAAGGGTTTAAGTTGAACCTGAGTTTGAATCTGCATTGCTTAAACCTTGTGTACATTCTGTTTGAAAATTTCAACCCATGCCTGACTGCTGGACTCACACTGATCGAGCACCCGTTCAAAACCATCCGCTTCGCCATAATAAGGATCGGGCAAGGCCTGTTGTGGATAATCCTGATCATGCTCACTCATCAATGCAACGCGTGCACGTAAATGACCGAACTCAGTTTCGGCCAGACGCTGTATATTCTGGATATTAGATAGGTTTTCCAGATCCATTGCCAGAATCAGATCATAATCAATAAAATCATGCGTGGTCAGCTGACGTGCGCGAAGCGTTGACAGATCATAGCCACGTTTCAGTGCATGCTGCTGGCTACGCAGGTCTGGGGCCTTGCCCGGATGATAATTACTGGTTCCAGCAGAATCGACCACAATATTCAGTTGCTGTTCATCACAATAATGTCTGAGTACCACCTCTGCCGTGGGAGAGCGGCAAATATTTCCCAAACAAACACATAACACCTTGTATGGCGTTCTGGATGACATAAACAACCTCAGAGCTACTTTATTTTAAGGATTCTTATGTTAAGTTATTTATATACTGATTCCTATCTCACAACCATAGAATAATCTCGTATTTGCAATAAAAAAATCAAGGATATCGCCATGAATCGTTTTCAGTTTCAAACCGTCCCCAATATCATTGCCGGACTAGGCACGATTCAGGAATTATTTAAAATTCTAAAAAATGGCCGTTATCAACGTCTTCTACTGGTGACTGACCCGGGTATGCTGAAGCAGCAATTACATCTGCCGATTCTGGATATTATTGAATCTGCCGGTCTGGATTATGTGATTTACTCAGATGTTCAGGCTGACCCGCCCGATAACGTAGTGCTTGAAGCAGCAGCTTTTGCAAAGCAGGAAAAGATTGATGTGGTGCTAGGCTTTGGTGGTGGCAGCTCGATGGATGTGGCCAAGCTGATTGCGATTTTGGCGCATCCTGAGCAGCATCAGACGCTTTCCGATCTGTATGGCGTCGATAATGCCACCGGGCCACGTTTAGCTCTAATTCTGGTTCCCACCACAGCCGGAACGGGCTCCGAAGTCACACCAATTTCGATTGTTACTACAGGTGAAACCACCAAAAGCGGCATTGTCGCGCCTATTCTCTATGCCGATATTGCTATTCTGGATGCGACTTTCACTCGGAATTTGCCGGCACAGATTACCGCTGCCACCGGAATCGATGCCATGGTACATGCCATTGAAGCCTATACCTCAAAACACAAGAAAAATCCTTATTCGGATATGCTGGCCAAACAGGCCTTAAGATTACTGAATGCCAATTTGCAACGTGTTCTGCAAGATGGTCATGATCTAGATGCCCGTCAAAATATGCTGGTCGGTTCCATGCTGGCCGGACAAGCCTTTGCCAACGCACCGGTTGCCGCCGTGCATGCGCTGGCTTATCCACTCGGTGGGCATTTTCATCTGTCGCATGGACATAGCAATGCTTTGGTGCTGACCGAAGTCTTAAAATTTAATGCACCTGTAGCCAAACAGCTCTATGCCGAATTGATGACCTGGTTAGATCCACATAGTAAAGGTTGTCATGATGGACTGACCGATCTTTTTATTGATCATTTTAATAATCATCTGATACAGAGCGGCTTAACCTTAAAATTAAAGCAGTTGAATGTACCAGAACAGATGTTGATGGTTATGGCAGAAGATGCCATGCAACAAAGCCGGCTGTTGCAGAACAATCCACGCGAACTCAAGCTGGATGATGCTTACCAGATTTATCAGGCGATTTATGCCTAAATCTATTTCCACCTAAGCCTTGTCTAGCTGAGGAGCGAATCCTGATGAAAGCCACGATCAAACAACGCGAACACTATGCCTTTTTCTTGCCCATTCAGACCCGCTGGGCAGACAATGACCTGTATGGCCACGTCAACAATGTGACTTATTACAGTTATTTTGACACCGCAGCCAATGCCCTGCTGATTCAGGAAGCGGCTTTTGATCCGAAATATTCTCCGATGATTGGGCTGGTGGTCAGCTCCAACTGCCAGTTTAATCAGGAACTGTCTTATCCGGAAATTATTGAAGTGGGCGTGGCCATTGAAAGCATGGGAAATTCATCACTGAGCTACGATCTGGCCATTTTTAAACGCAATTCGGATACAGCCGCAGCTCAGGGTAATTTTGTTCATGTATTTGTCGATCGTGAGACACGAAAAAGCACCCCGATTTCAGCCGAAATGCGGGATGCCTTATCTCGATTTGTTGTGCCTTAAAATCCAGTCTATTTCAGCTGAATATTTTGCAGTTCGCCATCGAACTCTTGTAACAGATCGCGTACCACAGGTTCTGTATGTAACAGCTCTTCAGCGCGTTTAAAGGCACGAGCCTTCCGCTGATGCTGCATGGTATAGGGTGTTAGCTGGTCCACACTTTCAAATTTCACCTGGAAATGAGTTTGCGGCCACTGCTGTTGTAAAGCAGCTTCCAGAGTATGTTGCAGTTGTGTCAAAAGTTGCTGGTATTGCTCAGGGATATGAAAAACGGATTGGCCATTAATCTGTCCGCTCATGACACCATACTGTGCCAGTTCCTGCACTGCTGGAGAAAGCTGGCTGTTACGGAACCAGTATTCCCATTTTTCGACGCTCCACTCACCCTCTAACATTTGCTCAGGGATTTTTAAAATATCCTGTGGCATCAGATTCTGCGTATTTAAATCTTGGGAAATGTCATCCGGTAGCGCAGTCTGAATCGGAGCGACTTCTTCAATCACAGGCTGAGCAATCGTTTCCTGTGAAAGTTCCAATTCCGGTGAGGCAAGACTAAATTCCTCATCAGCAGATATTTCTTGTGCTGCTTCGACATGAGTAACAGCATCTACAGGAATAAACTCTTCAAGCAGGAAATCATCCGAGCTGCTGCTTGTCGCCGGTGCTTCTACGCTACTCTCGATTTCATCAAAACCAAACAGGCCTTTGTCGTCATTTGGATCAAAAACGATCTGATCACTAGACTGTACTTCCTCAATCGCTGTCTGAATTACTCCCTGTTGAACAGGCTCAGGTGCATGATCATTAGTGGACTTTTCTTCATGGAGAAAATCATCTGAAGATGGTTCAGGCATTGATGGCGTATAAGCTTCCTCATCCGTCTCATCGTCCAGAGAGAAATCATCAAACACTGGTTCCGCTTCAAATGTTTTTGCTGTGACTGTTTCAGACTGCAATTGTGTCTGAACGGGCTGTTGTAGACGTGTAGGAGAAGCTGCTATTGGTTGAGTTGCGGCTTCATGAACGACTGGAACCTCGCTTGGCTGTAAGGGTCGGAATGCCAATAAGCGTAGCACCGTCATCTCAAAACCTTGTTCCTGAGTCACAGCCAACTGTAAATCAGCGCGTCCCTTACAAGCAACTTGATAATACAGTTGTAAATCCTGAGCCGAAATCAGACCGGATAATTGCATGATCTTTTGATTGATTTCAGCACTATATTTCAGACTTAAATCAGGCAGATATTGTAATAAAGCCAGTTCATGCAAAGTCGAAATTAACTGATCTAAAACCAGTGACACATCCAAAGCCTGCTGACGGAATTGCAGCAACAACTGACTGACCTGTGCTTTCTGGTTCTGGTGAATCGCCAGAATCAGATCATAAATAATGGTCCGGTCAATCAAGCCCAGCATGTCTTTGACATCCTGATGCTGAATCGCACCCTGACCATAGGCAATCGCCTGATCGGTCAGAGACAAGGCATCACGCAAAGAACCTTGAGCAGATTCGGCAATTTGCCAGATGGCATCCTGATCCGACTGAATACTTTCTTGGCCTAAAATCTGGGCCAGATGCTCGGTAATTTCATCAACAGCCAATGGGCGCAAAGTAAACTGCAAACAGCGTGAAATTACTGTAATTGGCAGCTTTTGTGGGTCGGTCGTAGCAAACAGGAACTTGACGTGCGCAGGTGGCTCTTCCAGAGTCTTTAATAAAGCATTGAAAGAATGCGTGGACAGCATGTGCACTTCATCAATCAGGTAAACTTTAAAACGACCTTGAGTCGGTGCATAAGGCACATTGTCGAGCAGCTCGCGAGTATCTTCAACCTTGGTGCGTGAGGCCGCATCGATTTCGATCAAATCGATAAAGCGTCCTTCGTTGACGGCGCTACAAGTCGCACAGACTTCACACGGTGTCGAGGTGATACCGGTCTCACAGTTCAAGCACTTCGCCAAAATACGTGCAATCGTGGTTTTTCCGACACCACGCGTTCCTGTAAACAAATAGGCATGGTGCAAACGGCCACGTTCGAGCGCGCTGGTTAAAGCACGTGAAACATGGTTTTGCCCCACCAATTCATTAAAATTACGAGGACGGTATTTTCGCGCAAGTACTTGATACATGTATGCTCCTTTTTACAGGTCTAAGCATACTGTTTTTTTAGTAAATAGTGAAATGAATGCCGGTTTATAAACAATAAAAATCCCTTGATCAAAATCATTGAAAAAGGGATATAAAACATATATTTTCTTAAAATCAGACCGATTCAAACAGGATAAAGTCACTTTGCATCTGGTAGCGTTTGCCTGTTTGATCTTCACGAATTTCCAGAACCTGCTTTTTCAGATCCACATAAACCAGATTGCGGGTATTAACATTCAGCAGTTCAATCTTTTGTTGCGTATCATCCTGAAAACGAATCGGCCCAGTAATGGTTTCAACCGGGTTATGCCCACTCAAGCTTTCACGTGATAACGTAAAAGTCCGATCGTCATGCAAGCTCAAAGCAACAGCCATACCCGGACAATCGTCACAACTTGAAAAACATCCCATACAGGGTGTGGTGCCCTGATAATTCCCGACCCAGGCAGGAATCTGAGCTTTAGCCTCAATAGCAGTATTTGCGGTCGATTGGTTTTGATCCTGACAGCCAAACAAGGCACTGCTTGCGACCAGAGGAATCATCAGCACTTTTTTCATCACTTCATACCACAGACTGGGAGTCACGCCAAAATAACATATTTTAAGGACTTTACTAAACTCCCCAATCAGGGATATTTAGCGCCAACCTTTACGTCCAGTCAGGACGGCATCAGCACAGCGTAAGGTTTCCTGTGTCAAACCCCACAGACGATAATCTCCGGTCAATGAACCTGTCGGGAAATTATGGGTATAGGCAAAACTTAAATTGCGCTCAGGGTCACACCAGGCTCCCGAACCATTAAAGCCCATATGACCAAAACCTTGCGAAGCTTTACCTAAAGTAAGCACCCGATGATAACCCAATCGCCAGTGCATCGGCAAAGGCATGACTCGATCGCGTTTTTTGCATTGAATCTGACTGAGACGCTGAAAAACTTCAGGCGAGATCAATTGCTGTCCTTGCCATTCGCCGCGATTGGCCAGCATGGCATAAATTTTTGCCAGACTCTCTGCGGTAAATACTCCATTGGCGGATGGAATGATTGCTTGCAGGCCTTGCTCACTAAAGAAACTGAAATTCCTCATTCCTTTGGGAATCATCGCATCCTGAAAATCCTGCGGATCTTGTCCACTCCAAATCAAAGCCCGCTCCATCAGATTCGGTTTTCTTGATCCTGTTTTTTTCGCAGGCTGCGATTGAGACTTGGCTGCTTTAGCTTTAAAAATCGGCAGTGCTACCCGAGCTAATTCATTGGTCGGCACACTGAAATAAGCACCATTCAACATCAAAGGCTGAACCAGATATGCCTGCATCAGTTCAGTTAAAGTTTTAGCTGTCGCTTTTTCTAATGCACCACCGACCTGCCAGCCAAAGGTCAGCGGTTGATAGGCCGCATCTGTTGCAACTTGAAAACGTGGTTCAGCCGCGGCAATTCGGTCTAGCATCTGCGGCCAGTCGGCCATTTCAGTGGCGTCGGCAATGATATTACGGATATCAAACAATCCGCTTTGATGACTCAGCATATGCGCCAGAGTAATATTTTCTTTACCGTTTTGCGCAAATTCAGGCCAATATTCTGCAACAGGCTGGTCATAATCAACCAGGCCCTGACTGGCCAGAATATGTGCCAGTGTCGCCAGCACACCTTTGCCCGTCGAATAACACAGCGACATGGTATCGGTTTGCCAAGCCTCAGATTCCGATTTTTTCCCGGTATAAATATCGACGACTTTTTGTCCCTGAAAATAGACAACAAGTGCCGCACCACCCTGCTCTGTGCGAGCATGCTGTAGGCGACTAAACTGACGGGCAAGGTCACGGAAATTTTCATTTACCGTTCCTTGGTAATGGGCTGTATCCGCAAATAAATAATCTTTGAGTGGCTGCATCATTCTATCCATAGAATATTGATTTCTTAAAAACAAAAAAGCCTAAATCAGGTTCAGGCTTTTATCGTACTTTAAATTGCGGTCACAGTTCCTGTGACATGCGGCTTCTGATTTTTGCTATTACGAATCAGGATTTCCGTATCATTAGCTGCTTTCGCGGTTAAGAATTGCACTTTGGAAGGCAGATATAAGGGCAGTTTAAACCAGACATCTGCTTCATAGGCATCGGGCAATGCCAGGCTGGACAAAGCTTTAGCCTTGGTCCACATACCATGCGCAATCGCCTGTTTAAATCCGAATGCCTTAGCCATTAGGGCATGAATATGAATCAGGTTAAAGTCGCCGGATGTCATGGCATAACGGCGACCCGTATTTTCTAGAATTTCCCATTCAGCATTCAGCTCATAATCGGGTGTCTTGTTTTCGACGATTTTGGCTGCAGCTTTGCCTTTACTCTTTTGACGGGACAGATAAGTGGTCAAGGCTTCCACCACCACTTCATCACCGACTTTTACTGTGGTGATGAAATCAAACTGTACACCTTTATCGTGCGGCTGCAATTCACCAAACTTGCAAGACAATGTGAGAGATTCATTGACTCCGATTTTACGATACTGTTTGACCTGATTGCGGATATGCACCAGACCGAGAACCGGAAAAGGAAAAGCTTCAGCCGTCATCATATGCATTTGCAGGCTTTGTGAAAGAACTGTTAGATAAATGGCTGGAATATAGCCATTATTTTTAAAACCACAAACTTCATTATAGGCTTTCAGATGCTTTTGATCGACCTTGAATGAATCCACCACATATTCAACTTGCGGTAGAACTTTTTCAGCTTTTAGCTTTTTAAAAATCAAGCCCTGAATCACTTTTGGATAGGCTAAATAAGGTTTTGGAAGTTGACTAAAATGGCGAGTATTCATACTGAACCTTTGGAATATTTATCTTTATGACGTCCTTCTTTTTAAAAGAAGGAAGAATATCTTTTTAAATAAATCCCTCCCAACCTCCCTTTAACAAAGGGAGGAGTAGTCCCCTCTTTTGCAAAGAGGGATTTAGGGGGATTCTAAATTAAGCCCCTAACAAGCTCTGACCACACACACGCACCACATTGCCATTCAAACCTGAAGAGGCAGTCGAGGCAAACATCGCAATCGCTTCTGCCACATCAGCAGGATGACCACCCTGACTCATGGAGTTCATACGGCGTCCAGCTTCACGGATGGCAAATGGAATTGCTGCTGTCATTTGCGTTTCAATAAAACCCGGTGCCACAGCATTAATGGTTATACCATTTTTTAATGTCGGTGCTGTGAATTTCACCACACCAATTACACCTGCTTTAGAGGCTGCATAGTTGGTTTGACCCAGATTACCTGCAATACCTGAAATAGAAGATACACAGATAATACGGCCATTTGCATTTAGACCATCGTTGCAGAGCAAGTAATCATTGACGCGTTCAATTGCTGACAGGTTGATGTTAATGACCAGATCCCAAAGCTCAGGCTTCATATTGGCCAAAGTCTTGTCGCGGGTAATCCCGGCATTATGCACGATAATATCCAGACCACCCTGCGCCGCTGCCGCCTGTTTGATTTTCTCACCCGCATCGGCTGCAGTAATGTCAATCGCTAGTGTAGAGCCGCCAATTTCACCAGCGACACGATCCAGATCCGCCTGCTGTTGTGGGACATCCAGACAAATCACATGTGCGCCATCACGTGCCAGCACATGAGCAATCGCCTCACCAATACCACGGCTTGCTCCAGTTACTACTGCCGTTTTTCCTGCCAGTGGCTTACTCCAGTCCAAGTCTACTTGTGCTGCTGCCGATACACGAATAACCTGACCAGACACATAGGCAGAGCGTGGAGAAATTGCAAAACGTAGCACAGACTCAAGATTGGCTTCGGCACCTGCATCGACATAAATCAGGTTGGCTGCAATACCCTTTTTAAATTCTTTGCCCACAGATTTGACAAAACCTTCGAGCGCACGTTGTGCAATGGCCTGACTCACAGATTTTGCAGATTCAGGTGTTGTGCCGATCACGACCACACGACCAGAACTTTGAATCTGACGCGCAATCGGATTAAAGAATTCATAAAGTGATTTCAACTGCTCTGAATTTTCAATACCAGAAGCATCAAAAATAACCACTTTAAACCTGGATTCTTTATCGCCAGTATTAAATGCATTCAGGTTCAGACCCGATTTCGCCGCTGCCTGTTGCAGTTCCGCATTATTGCCTGCATAGCTATTGGCATGAATATTTGCCAGCACCTGAGCAATGGAACCGGTCAATACACTCGCAGGTGCAGCACCGAATAACACAGCGCCTTTTACCACTGGCGTTGAAGACTCGAAACGGTCTAGGGAAATTGGGGATGGCAGGCCCAGATTTTTAATGACAAATTTACCAATAGGAGATTTTGCGAAAGTTTGGTACTGATCAGTCATGTTTATTATCTCTCATACAAATTAATTTTTGATCGATCTAAAGTTATCCTTTAACTTCAATATAATGCCAGATACTTATATTGCAATAGATCTACCAGATTCTACCCAATCATACTTGAGATATCTGGCAGATGACTTGACCTGAGCGCAGTCTGCAATGTCATTGTAGTCAATACAGCATATACTCATCTATGCTAATGTAAGCCACAAGAAGACGATCAATTTGCTTGGAAAAGCCTTATGAGCAAAACAACTCAAGAAAATCCAGCAGTCGAGAATTCCGCATCTCCAGCTGTGTCAAAATCATCAACGCGTGCTAAGCGTAGCACTAAAAACACGGATACAGCCGCTGCTGCAGCTAAAAGTCCGGCTAAAACTCCGCGTACCCGTCGTACAGCGAGCAGTAGCAGTCAGACGACATCAACTCAAACAGATTCAGTTTCAAAAACACAGCCTTCTGTTCAACAGGATAATAATATGAGCCAAAACACAGTTCGCCGCGTTGCTATTCTTGGTGGCAACCGTATTCCATTTGCACGTTCGAATGGTGCCTATTTTACTGCCTCTAACTCGGACATGCTGACCGCAGCATTAAATGGTCTGGTAGAGCGCTTTAATCTGCAAGGTCAACGTGTCGGTGAAGTGGTTGCAGGTGCTGTCCTGAAGCATAGCCGTGACTTTAACCTGACTCGTGAATGTGTTCTGGATACGGCACTGGCACCAGAAACCCCAGCTTATGATATCCAGCAGGCGTGTGGTACGGGTTTACAAGCTGCATTTTTAGTGGCAAACAAAATTGCACTGGGCCAAATTGAAGTAGGAATTGCCGGTGGTGTAGATACCACCTCTGATGCGCCCATTGCATTTGGTGACGGTTTACGTAAAGCGCTGCTTGAATTGAACATTGCCAAAACTGCCAAAGACCGTTTAAAAGCCTTGACCAAAATTAATATCAAAGAATTGATGGACGCACCTAAAAATGGTGAGCCACGTACTGGCTTGTCTATGGGTGATCATCAGGCGATTACCACACTAGAATGGGGTATTTCCCGTGAAGCGCAAGATGAACTTGCTGCATCTTCACACCAGAAAATGGCAGCAGCTTATGAAGAAGGTTTCTTTGATGATCTGATCACGCCATTCCTGGGTTTAGAGCGTGACAATAACCTGCGTGCTGATTCTTCAGTGGAGAAACTGGCGAAGCTTAAACCTGCATTTGGTAAGGGCGATGCGCGTACCATGACTGCGGGTAACTCTACCCCACTGACAGATGGTGCTTCTTGCATTCTGCTAGCGTCTGAAGAATGGGCAAAAGCCAATGGTCATGAAGTTTTGGCTTATCTGACTTTTCAGGAAACTGCAGCAGTTGATTTCGTCGAGAAGAAAGAAGGTTTATTGATGGCACCTGCTTATGCTGTTCCTCGCATGCTGGAACGTGCGGGCCTAAAACTTCAGGACTTCGACTATTATGAAATTCATGAAGCATTTGCTTCTCAAGTGCTGTCTACTTTAAAGGCATGGGAAGATCCAGCATTCTGTAAAGAGCGTTTAGGTCTGGATGCGCCACTCGGTTCAATTGACCGTGCAAAACTGAACGTGAAAGGCTCATCACTTGCAGCCGGTCATCCCTTTGCAGCAACTGGTGGTCGTATTATTGCGACGGCAGCCAAACTGATTGCTCAAAAAGGTTCAGGTCGTGTACTGGTATCGATCTGTGCTGCCGGTGGTCAGGGTGTTACAGCGATTATTGAAAAATAAGCTGCTACCTTGATTCAAAAAAGCTCCTCGATTGAGGAGCTTTTTTTATACCTTTTACCTACTGTATTGGCATTGGATTATTTTTAAAGTATTCGTCAACTTTATTCCAAGGTGCTGTTGATGCTACCCCCCTCACAATGTTTTGATTAACCCCCTGGCATAGCGCTGCATCGGGAGTGAGGTGGAATGCGTTAACATTTGGATCCATATAAGGCAGTGAACCAGGACGGCGCTGGAAGTAGAAGTTCAACCAATCCACCATCGGCTCGAAGCCATGTGATGACATCGCCCATGCGCTATTATGTCCCCCCCAATGATGTCCCAATTCATGCGCAATAATACGAAAACCTGATAAACGATAGTGACCATAGAATAGCCAAGTATCGACACCCAGCACGGTACCGCCACCAAGACCACCACCCATATTGGTAATACCAAGATTAATCTCGTTACGATTTAAAATCTCTTTGTAGATACGAACATAGTCTTCAGGCATATAAATACCGTTTGGCCCATCGACTTGACCTGCATTACCAAAGAAATCATGGCCCATCACTGCTTTATGATTAAACCAGAGGTTTTCAAATTCAGGGGTACTGAGCATGTATGCTAAGTTCGTCATCATGATGACCCATTCACGCGCATAGACAGGCGTTACTCGACACCATTTGCCTGGTTCGTCATATTTACCAAAATAGATTTTCCATTTTGCCTGAATTTTATTGAGCTTTTTCACATGCTCGTCTGTTTCAGAAGTCACATGTAAATCGAAAATATCACTTGGTATCAGCGTGGTCTGACTTAAACCTGCCAACTGAATTGAACCACTGCCATCTGCAAGCGGGAAGCGGGATTGATCATTCAATTTAATATTAAATTTTGCAGTGGAAAATGGCGTAAGCTCATCTAAATCTGCAAGTATAACCCAATCATCTGAATGACGGATTTTGGCGCGAATTTGTAAATTTCGAACAGGAACAGCGCTATAACTTTTAAGCGTTAAAGCGTTGCTACTCAGCTCTGCCGATAAAATCCGATTCATATACACATGACGTTCAGCACTATTGGTCAGCGCCTCCCAAGATTCACCATCTTGCAATACAAGTGTTTGATTTTGTGCTTTAGATTCAGTCAACAATAATGCAGAACTCAGCTGTTTGGTCTTATTTTGCTGTAATGTGACCATTGGCAAGAGCTTAACCCTTTGATTAGACAAATGAATCAACTGTTGGCCATACACCGCAACATCACCTGCTCTTTCGATATGACTGCTTTCAGCTTGCCCTTTCAGGATATATTTTTTGAATTGGTCGATATTGTGCTTTGGCAGAATTGATTTTAAGCCAAATTCCTGAGTAGGATATGTTGCTATCGAACCATCATTCCTTGCGGTATACACAGTACCGTCATCATGACGGTGTAAAAGGGTCGCAAGATTTGACTCTGTCAAAATAGGTGCAATGTGAGTGTCATTTTCACGAATTTGGTTAATGTCATGCACATAAGTTTTACCGTTTGGAAGGCTGGTATACAGATGATCTCGCATGACTTCCATACGTGCATTACAGTTACGACCACAATCAGGAAGACTGAGCCGAGCAAACTTTTTCGCTTTTAAATGGTTTTGTGCAATAGCATCGCTTTGACGCCAGACATTAATACGACCTTCGATATCGGGGACATAGATATAGCGGTCATCTGCGGTAACAGCATTACTGTGAACTAAAGCATGGTTCACTGTATCGCCCCACCAAACGCCAGTTCCTAGCGCCATCACAAAGCTCGGTTGAGGCTGTGAAATATCTAGAATATCGACACGGTTAGAACCATAACTGGCCACATATAAGCGTTCTGCATGGATTTCGATATCTGCAAGACTGTCCCATTTTTTTGCTAAGCCTTCAATTTTTAATGGGTCAATTGCACTCAGCGCACGTTTTTGTTTTAAATCATAACGTAAAATTTTTGATTCTGATTGGCTATTGGCGATATACAATACATCACCAGTTCGTACCAGGGCTGTAGGATTCCATGTACTTAAACCGAAATCTTGAGCAGTAAGTTCCGAACCCACATCCAAGACTTTAAATTCTGAAATTTTGGTAAATTGAGCATTATTTCCTGTTGATGGATTAGAGCCAACCGTACCTGACCCAGGCTTAGATGCATGGCTGTCATTCTCACCACCACCACCGCCACAAGCAGTCATGAGTAAGGCAATGCTTAAACTCAACAAGCTATATTTTAACTTCATAATTCCCCTTAGATGCAAATGCATAAAAACTTCTGCTCTTATAAAGGGGTTTAAGATGAATACAAAGTCGAATAAGTGTGCTATGTGTCAAAGAAATACTGCTGTTTACTAGATTCCCCACATAAAGCACAAGTAACATTAGCTGTGCTTTATTTTTTTCTATGCTTTTCTTATTATATTTTTCGATGCTCAGGCTGATATCCAAGCATTTCTTCTATCGAATCATAACACCACTGAAAAATGAAGGTATATACCAGAATACACAAGGTCAGGCTAAAATCGAGCACAATCGCCTGCCATAGTCCCATGTTCATCGCATAGGCCACCATTGGAATGGTGGCGAGCATTAAACCACCTTCAAAGCCAATCGCATGTAAAATACGCACTCGAATCGTTCGTTTCAGTTGACGTTTCGCTTCAAATTTTTCGAAATAATGATTAAACAGCATATTCCAGATGACAGAGGTCACGGCCATCACAATTCCCAGTGCACCTGTGACTTCTAGCGGCATATTAAAAATAAGACTCAAAGCTATCGCAATGATCACCAACAGGATGACTTCATAGCTAAGCGCATGCACAAGTCGTCTTTTGGAAATCAACATTTTCATTACTCGGTTTTTTATCAATAATCGCGCATATTATGTTCTTTAAACTGATTAATCGAGTTAGAATATTTCAATAAAATTGATAGATAAGATTACATGAATATTAATCAGGAACAACTCACTGTATTTAAAACTGTGATGGAAACCGGTTCATTCTCTGCAGCTGCACGAAAATTGGGAAAAGTTCCCTCTGCCATTAGCATGTCAATTGCGAATTTAGAAATTGATCTGAATCTGCAACTGTTCCAGCGTATTGGGCGTGAACCTGTGCCAACGGAGCAGGCACAGACACTGTATGAAAGAACAGAACAGCTGTTAATCGAAATGAATCAGTGGAAACAGCATGCGCTTGCCCTAAGTTCAGGCCTGGAGTCTGAACTGAATATCGTCATCGTTTCTGAATTACTGCATACGCGCTGGACTGATTATGTCGTTCTGGTGGAACAGCAATTTCCCGAGCTTCAGATTAATGTCTTTGGTGCACCTCAGGAAGATGCGCAACAGATGCTCTTGGATGGTAGCGCACAACTGGCATTAATGTTTGAGCGGGAACAACTCGATGCACGTGAACAGTTTGTGGAATTAAAGCGTGAAGTCTTGATTCCTGTCGCAGCCAAGCAGCATGTACTGAGTCAATACGATCAGGTCAGCTTTGAACAAATTCTAAATAGCCGTCAAATTGTGGTGGCGAGCCGTGACCGTAATATTAAACCTGAATTATTATATTCCCGTCATTACTGGCGCACTGACAATCATCATTCTGCCTGTAGCATGATTCAACAGGGTTTGGGTTGGGGTGTTCTCCCGCAGGAAATGCTAAAAAAACAGCCGAATTTACAGCAAAATCTGCAAGTGCTGAATCTGCTCGATTTCACCCCAAAGTTTGAATATTTTATCGATCTGGTCTGGAGTCGGGAAAGCAACTTGGGCACAGCTGCTCATTTTTTGATTAATCATCTGCGAAATCAGCGTAAAAGTAGCAAATAATCACAGAAACACCACTTCAGTCTACTTGGTAAATACAGGGTTTATGATATAAAAGTATGCATAAGCAATAACCATAGAACTAGATCGTAATGACATTAACCGCATTAGACCAATTAAAAAACTTGACCACAATTGTGGCGGATAGCAGTGACTTGAGCGCAATTGAAAAATTTCGTCCTCTGGATGCAACCACCAATCCATCACTGATTACAGCAGCGGCCAGTCAAGTTGAGAACAAGGCCCTGATTGAAGCGGCCTATCAGCAGGCGCAGCAGGAAGGCTATGCGGATGATGCCCTAATTGAACGTACCATTGATATTTTGACCGTCAAATTCGGCGTTGAAATCTTGAAATTAATTGAAGGGCGTGTTTCGACTGAAGTCGATGCTTCCCTGTCTTTTGATACTGCTGCCACCATCGCAAAAGCCAAAGAGTTACTGGCACTATATGCGCAGTATGGGATTGACTCCGATCGCATCCTGATCAAGATTGCATCAACCTGGGAAGGCATTCAGGCCGCAAGAACCTTAGAAGAAGAAGGCATTCATACCAACCTGACCCTGTTATTTGGCCAGCATCAGGCCCATGCCTGCGCTGATGCCAAAGTTACTTTAATTTCACCTTTTGTTGGCCGGATTCTGGACTGGTACAAGAAGGCTGAAGGTGTGGATGCTTATCCAATCGAAAAAGATCCTGGCGTGTTATCGGTTAAAAGTATTTATGAGTTTTATAAAGCCCATGGCATTCAAACCGAAATTATGGGCGCCAGCTTCCGCAGTATCGATCAGGTCTTGGGCTTGAGCGGTTGTGACCTTCTTACCGTTGCACCAAATCTACTGGCAGAACTGAACCATGATCAACGTAAAGTTCAGCCGCAACTTTCAGCGACAGCTATTACTGTGCAGGGTGAACTGAGTCCGATCAGTCAGGCAGCATTTCTGGAACAGCTGAAGCAGGATCAAATGGCCAGTGAACTGTTACAAGGCGGTATTCAGGGTTTCATCAAAGCGCGTGAGCAACTGGCTGCGCTATTAGGTCAAACCTTTCTCAATCCCGTTGAAAGCTAAGCTAAAATCTTAGAAATTTTACCAGCCGATGTTGCTATAATGCCGCATCGGCTTTTTCTTGTGCGAATTCTTCGTGTTTGGTATTACAGATCTCAGTACCTTTATCATTGGTACCACCTTAATTGTGCTCTTGCCCGGCCCCAATTCCCTTTATGTCATGTCCATTGCCTCACGTTTTGGTATCAAGACAGGTTATTTAGGTGCTCTGGGAGTGTATACCGGTGACATGATTCTGATTTTATGTACTGCTTTGGGGGCTGCATCTTTATTGCATGCTTTTCCAATCCTGTTTATTACTTTGAAGATTATCGGCGCCATCTACCTGAGTTATCTGGGGATGAAGTTATTAATTGCCGCCTATAAAACCATTCGTCCAACAGAAAAAGTGACGATTCCGCAGATGAATGCGGCTGATGCTAAAGCTTCGTCTATTCAGCCATTTCGTACTGCATTGACCATCAGTATTTTAAATCCAAAAGCGATTCTGTTTTATCTGTCATTTTTTGTGCAATTTGTTGATCCTCGCTATCCTTATCCGGCATTGACTTTCATTCTATTGGCTTTGATCTTGCAATTGATTAGCATGACCTATCTGTCCATTCTGATTTTCTCAGGGGTAAAACTGGCCTCCTATTTCAACCAGCATTACAAACTGACAGCCAGTTGTGTGGCCATAGTCGGCATTTTATTCTGTGGTTTTGGGATGAAGCTAGCCAGCTCTACCTTATAAAAGCTTGAAACAGATATTGTCTAAATACGTGAAAAGCGTATGATTTAAACGCTTTTTAAAATTGTGTCATGGACGATGCCAAAACTATTACAAGATCTGTCTCTTACTGCGGTCATTGCCGGCCTGATTACCTGCCTGATTGGCATTAGTGTTTCTGCTGTACTGGTGATTGAAGCTGCACAAAGCTTAGGCGCCAATGCGGCACAAATCAGTTCCTGGTTATGGGCACTGGGAATCGGCATAGGTATCTCTGGTGTGTGGCTGTCCTGGAAATATCAGTATCCTGTTTCTACTGCCTGGTCAACGGCGGGACTAGCTTTGATCATTGCGTCTGCGGGTCATTACAGCCTCGGTGAAGCGATTGGTGCGTTTCTGATTTGTGGACTGTTGACTGCTGCGCTGGGATTCTTAGGAATTTTTGAGCGTATTTTTCATTTTATTCCACAAAGTTTAACCAGTGCCATGCTGGCTGGAGTATTGCTAAAATTTGGTATTTCAGTATTTGGTAGCCTGCAACAGTCCTGGAAATTTGTACTCAGTGTCCTGGCCATTTATCTGATCTCAAAAAAAATCAGCACACGCTATAGCATCGTGATTACCGTATTTACCGCAATTGCGCTCTGCCCTTTCTTTATCGATTTTACAATCCCGAGTTTAAACTGGAGTATGGCCCAGCCGGTCTGGATCCAACCTGAATTTAGTCTACAAGCTGTTCTAGGGCTGGCTTTACCACTGTTGGTGATCAATCTGGCTTCGCAATATCTACCCGGACTGGCAGTAATTAAAAGCTATGGCTATCCACCCAAGGTAAACGGTATTTTAGGCTGGACCGGTATAAGTCAGGCGATACTGGCACCTTTTGGCTGCTTTAGTGTCAATCTTGCTGCGATCAGTGCGGCAGTGAGTCTGGATACTCAAGCTCATCCCGACCCACAGAAACGCTATATTGCAGGCATGAGTTGTGGGCTGTTTTATATTTTGATGGGACTATTTGCAGCGACCTTGACCAGTGTCCTGATGGCATTTCCAGCAATCCTGATTACTATTCTGGCCGGAATTGCCTTATTCGGCACCATTGGGCATAACATCGCGCTGGCTTTTCAGCAAAGCCATGAACGTGAAGCGGCACTGATGACCTTTTTATTCAGCGCATCCAATATTCAGTTTTTCGGGATTGGTTCAGCCTTTTGGGGCCTATTACTGGGATTAATGGTTCATTTTCTATTTAAGCTCAAGCCTCAAGTCACTTAAAATTGATGACTGATCATTAGAATAAAATGACAAATAAGAGCAGCGATCATGTCTGCCTTTTATGAATGTCCTGCGGTCTGGGAAAAAAGGTTGATGACGAGTACACCGGAAATAATCAGTGCAATGCCAATAAGTGCAGGCACATCGAGCGTCTGCTTGAAAAGTACATAACCCACAATTGCAGTCAGAACAATTCCCACACCGGCCCAGATGGCATAAGCGATTCCCAATGGAATGACTTTAATCACTTGCGACAATAAATAAAATGCAATACAGAATGGCTTTGTTGCATAAAGCCAGCATGGAAGGCTTATTCAGCAATATAATTTCAAAATGAATAAGCCTGCCTCTAAAATCTACCGTACAACCAATTGATCATCCTATAACCGAGCCTTAATTAACCGAGGTAATATTTCCATTTGGTTTGGTCCAAAGACTCAGTGGTATGCACAATCACAAGGCAAGCAAGGTCGAAATCAAACCTACTCCGATACAGCGATTCAATGCTGCTTAATGATCAAATTACTATTCCGACTCTCTTTACGTATGGTCACAGGTTTTGTTCAAAGTCTGATTAAACTCTCTGGATTAGATTGGACAGCTCCGGATTATTCCACCCTTTGTCGTAGACAAAAGCATATTGATATTGCGATTAGCTATCAAAAAAGTAGTGATGGACTGCATCTACTCGTAGACTCTACTGGTTCGAAGTTTCTTGGTGAAGGTGAATGGAAACGCAAGAAACATGGGGCTGAATATCGTCGCCAATGGCGTAAGCTTCACATTGCTATAGATGCTAAAACCCTGCAAATACGTGCAGTACAACTCACCACAAATAATGTCAGTGATTCTCAAGTACTCGAAGATTTACTTGCTCAAATTCCCTTGGATGAACCAATTGATTCTGTTTATACAGATGGTGCTTATGACACAAAGCACTGCCGACAAGTCATTTTAGATCGAGATGCACATGCGATCATTCCACCTAGAAAGAATGCAAAGCCTTGGAAGGATCAGCAAGCGAGGTCTATAGAGCGGAACGAATTATTAAAGACAGTCAAACGGCTAGGCAGATCGCTTTGGAAAAAGTGGTCTGGTTATCACCGTCGAAGTTTGGTTGAAACCAAGATGCATTGCATCAAATTATTAGGCGATAAATTAACAGCGCGGAGTTTTCCAAGTCAGGTGAATGAGATCCATGCACGCATGGCAGTCTTGAATAAATTCACAGAATTAGGTCGCCCGCATACCCAAGTTGTCTCTTAAATTTGGATTACTTAGAGGAGTTCAGCCTTTCAAACCTTTATGCAACAAAGCCATACAGAATAAAACCACGACTGCCAAAGACGGCCATAATTTGCTAAAGCCTTCAGATTTTACTAAAAATGTAGAGCCTGTGACTTCGGCGACAATCGCCAGTGCCAGTAACAGGTAGGCCCACGATACAGGATTCATTTTTCCATCTCCAAAATTTCAGTATTCATGCTTTGAATAACAAGCCAATTAAAATAGAAAATTAAACTTTAAATAATGCTTATTTTACAATGAATGCTGGTGCAGAAAATCAAGGGTGCGAATAAAGGTTTGCTGACTCTCTTTTTTGCCCATAAAAAACTGGTATTCATGAATCAGCCAGGCCTTAGATTCCGGATAAAATACCTCGGTCACTGCAATATTCCGGGCCTTGAGTGTCTCTACAAAAGGTAAGGACTGAGTATCGGTCAGAAAGTCTTTATTACCGCCACTGATGAACACCGGCGGATAAGCATTTGAAATATGCTGGATCGGGGAAATCTGCTTTAAAAATTCGACATCATCTTTCTGCTCGCCCGTATAAGCCTGTACCAGATTATAAACGCCCCATTCGACCATTTTGATTTCATCCGGTGCTTTTTGCACAAAGGCCTGTAGATCGTAAATACCACAATGCAAAATCAAGCCTTTGAGCTGCATTGGCTGAATATTTGGACTGAAATTGGATTGTTGTGAAAACTCTGGATTGGTCAACAATGCGGCATAATGACTGGCCAGATTGGCACCGGCAGAATCTCCGGCTAAATACAGTTGTGCTGCATCAATGTGGTAGTTCTCGGCATGCGTGTTGATAAATGCCAACGCCTGATTAATTTGCTGAAGTTGACTCGGATAAGTCGCCTGAGGCGCAAACTGATATTGTACAGAAATCACGTTATAGCCTTGCGCTGCCAATAGCTTAAAATAGCCGCGGGCATGTGCCTTGGAACCTGAAATCCAGCCACCGCCATGAATCCAGACAATGGTCGGTCTCGGGCCTAGATTCTGAATATTCTGCGGTTGATATAGATCGAAGCTTAAATCCTGTAGCGGCTGGTACACGATATTGTTCTGTACCCGAACAGTTTCAGGAGCATAACGATCCATCACTTTTTGTTGTAGGCCCGTGGTCATATTGAAGGCACTGGCAATTAGCCTGCTATTTTGTACGGTATTCTGACAGCCCGCTAACATCATCGAGCTGACCAGCACAAGATTTACCGCGATATATCTCACAATTTCAATTTCCCTATATTGACAAAAATCAAGCGCAGGCAGTTTAACTGAAATGCTCAAAAACCAAAAACTTAATCCAGTTCGTTCTGGCAGCAGAGGTGAAAATCCCCAGTTTTTTGCTCGGATTTATTTGCCCATTTCTTTACAGTTTTATGTGAATAATAGTTGTAATTTAATGAGTTTTTTCATTTTTTTAGGTTTTGCAATTGCACCTGTAGAGTCACTGTGCTATCAATGAATCAGAAGCGAACAATAAACATTTGGAGTAAAAAAATCATGGCCTATCAGCATATTTTAGTTCCGGTAGACGGCTCAGAAATTTCTTTTTCCGCAGTACGACATGCTGCAAAAATTGCCAAAGCATTTGGTGGCCAGCTTTCCCTGATCAGCCTGATTGCAGAAGATCCTTTTACTGAAGCTGATTTCTATTACAGCTCATCTATCATGAAGGAATATTTTGTACAGGCGCATGCCAATGCCAAAAATGCCCTGAAAGAAGCCACTGCGATTGCAGCGACTGAAGGTATTGAAGCTCAGTCACGGATCGTCACAGGTCTGGTCAATGCCGAACACATTGCCAAAACTGCTGATGAAGTAAAAGCAGATCTGATTGTTATGGGTTCTCATGGCCGTAAAGGCTTCCAGAAAATGATTCTGGGCAGCTTTGCACAGGATGTTTTAGGTGCCAGTGAAATTCCGGTTCTGATCGTGAAAAAATAATCAAAGCTTTGCGCATCTTCAAGGTGCGCATTACTCGGTTTTCTATATTTGATTTCAAACCAAACCGTACGTTATGGAGATTCACCCACCTAACCCCTATTCTCCTTACTGCAATAATAAATATCAGGAAGCACCATGAATAATTATGATCATCTTCTCGTAGCACTCGATGAGTCCTCGATTTCCTATGCTGCCGCAGAACATGCCCTCGAACTGGCCAAAGTATTTCATAGCCATGTCACCTTACTCAGTGTCATTGCGGTTGACCCTTTTAAGGGCGTAGATTTTTATAAAGTTGCTCCAGCAGTCACAGATTACTTTATGCATGCAGAACAAAATGCGCTTGATCGCTTAAATGACCTGAAACAGAGCTTTGTTCGTGAAGGCATACAGGTCACGACAAAAATCCTGCATGGTATGGCACCTTCAGAAGGAATCTTACAGGCTGCAAATGAATCACCGACTGATGTCATTATTATGGGTTCACATGGCCGTAAAGGTTTGCAAAAACTCATGCTGGGCAGTGTGGCGCAAAATGTGCTGGCACTTTCTGATATTCCAGTACTGGTGGTCAGACAATAACAGGTATTGATGAAAGCCTGAGCTGAGCAGGCTTTTAGCGAAGCTTTTGATTCAGCTCACTCAAGAAGATTTCTGCATCAAGCTGGCTTTGAAATACTTTCTTGTATTCCCCGACCTGCTGAACAGAATGAGGTGTATATTGAATCGAGATTTCAAGTAAGCCATTTTCAGGATTCTTGCTGACATGTACGGCAATAATATGCTGGCTATTTAAATAAAAACCATCTTCAATTTTCACTAACATATCTTAAATGACCTCCAGTAAGTGGATCTCTAAGATCCTTTTACCCTGCTTACAGCTTAATAAATCAGTACTCTTGTCCGTATAGCAATACTGTACACGCTTTGGTTGCCACATAGTGCATCAGCGTATTTCAAATGTATCTAAACCGGCCATTTAAAATCAAAACAGATAAAAAACCGGATCTTGATGATCCGGTTTTTTGATAGAGACTGAATTTTATATACTTAGCATACTATTTAATGTCTCAGACACATTTTTAGATTTGACCAGTGGCTTCAATACTTCAAGTTGCGCCTTGACTTCACTGCGTTGCGGCTCAGCAAGGGTGTACCAGCGTGACAATACTTGCAGCAGACGTGAGCCCACAATTGGGTTTTTCTGATCTAGATATTTCGCCAGACCAATAAAATGCTGCACACCAAAGCTCCAGGTATTCACC
The DNA here is from genome assembly GCF_013418175.1 of Acinetobacter sp. YH12200. Taxonomy (NCBI): domain Bacteria; kingdom Pseudomonadati; phylum Pseudomonadota; class Gammaproteobacteria; order Moraxellales; family Moraxellaceae; genus Acinetobacter; species Acinetobacter sp. YH12200. The sequence goes on along the minus strand of NZ_VPCO01000010.1, from coordinate 75,129 downwards.
GGATTGGCATTCAGACCGCCGCTCACAGCACGGATCCGGTTTGGTACAGCCAGATCATAATCAGGATGCTGGGTCAGATAGGCAATGGTTGCATCGGTTGCTTTTGGATGCGCTGCCTGCACCATAAACCATTGATCTAAAGACAGAGCTTCGTCTTCAAAGCGGCTATAAAAGTCTGCCAAAGCTTCTTCTGCTTGTGGTGCATCGTTCCAGACCAGAACTTTCAGGGCGCCCAAACGTTCAGACATATTACCTGTGTGATATTGCTCATAAGCCAAATCAAAGGCAGATGCATCTCCCTGACGGGCGATCATCGTCAACATGATGTTTCTTAAAGCACGTACACCCATCGCTTGCGAGAATTCAGATTGCAGATCAGGATCCAGATCAAGATACGTCTCTTTGGCTGTTTCACCAAAGGCACGTGCCAGCGTATGCAGCAAAGCCTCACGCTTTTCCTGAATCATGACCGGATTATAGTCCTGATCAATACGGCTGCCCAAATAACCTTCAGACGGCACATCAAACAGACGTGATGCCAACAGCGGATCTTTTTCAATCACACCCGGCAAGGTATTCAACATCGCCGCGATATAAATATCCGCAGGCTGATCATCCAGCAAGATACGCTCTAATAACGTTTGAGTGGCTTGCCACTGGTTAAAACCATTGGTCTCATATTGCAGCAGGAAGGCCAATTCTTGTTCTGAATAGTCAAAGTCCAGATTGACTGGCGCAGAAAAATTACGCAGCAAGGATACCACCGGTTTTGCTGTTACCCCACTAAATTCAATCGTGGCTTGTTCCTGATCAAACAGATACACCCCATCTTTGACGCCATTTTCAAAGAGTGCTTCAGAGTTTAGCTTCAACTGCTCACCGGTTTCGGCATCAAACAGCGCCAAAGCCACTGGAATAGGTACCGCTTTCAGATTCGGATATTTGGCATGGGTTTTCAGGCTTTGCTTCAAGCTGAGACGATAAATTTGTGTCTCTATATCATATTCAGCTTTTGCTTCAAGTTTAGGCGTACCCGGCTGGTTATACCAGGTCAGGAAGTTGGATAGATCCACCCCTGAACCTGCGGTGAGTGCAGATACCCAGTCTTCCACCGTTACCGCCTGACCATCATGACGGCGGAAATACTCATCGGTACCTTGGCGGAATTTTTCCTTGCCCAGCAAGGTCGCCATCATGCGGTTAATTTCCGCCCCTTTTTCATAGACGGTTGCGGTATAGAAGTTGTTAATTTCGACAAAATGATCCGGGCGTGGTGGATGGGATAGCGGGCCAGAATCTTCCGGGAACTGATGTGCCTTCAGAACCGCCACATCATCAATACGCTGTACCGCAGCCGACTGTAAATCTTCCGAGAAAGACTGGTCACGGAACACGGTCAAGCCTTCTTTCAAGCAGAGCTGGAACCAGTCACGGCAGGTAATCCGGTTACCAGTCCAGTTATGAAAATATTCATGGGCAATCACCGACTGTACCCGCATGATCGCAGCATCAGTGGTAAATTCTTCATCGGCGAGCACACATGAGGTATTGAAGATATTCAGACCTTTGTTTTCCATGGCACCCATATTAAATGCACTGGTGGCCACGATCATGTAATTGTCAAGGTCATATGGCAGGCCATAATGCTCTTCATCCCAACGCATGGAATGTTTAAGCGCTTCCATGGCAATCTTGCATTTTGGAATATCTTTTTCTTCTGCATAGATTTCCAGTGCCACATTACGGCCTTCTGACGTGACATAGGAATCTTTCATCACCGCCAAGTCACCAATGACACAGGCGAACAAATAACTTGGCTTTTTGGTCGGGTCCTGCCAGATGGCATAGTGACGGTTGGCATCGACTTCCCCGGTTTCCAGCAGGTTACCATTGGCAAGTAAAACAGGATATTTCTTGTCTGCTTCGACACGCGTGGTAAAGACCGACAACACATCCGGACGATCTGGATAGAAGGTAATTTTACGGAAACCTTCTGGCTCATTTTGGGTTACAAACAGATCTGAACTGGCCTGATACAGACCTTCCAGCATAGTATTGCTTTCCGGATGAATTTTCACCACGATTTCAAGCAATACCTGATCAGGTGTATTGGCAATCAGCAGTTGCTCAGCATCCAGGTTGTAATCACTGGCATTGAGTTGTTGACCATTTAACTGAATCGATTGCAGTTCCAGATCTCGTCCGAGCAAGACCAGATCACCGGCAGTTTGACGCTGCATCTGCAGTTTGCTGCTGACCAGCGTATGATCCGCATAGACCTGAATATTCAGCTCGATAGAATCGACGATAAAGGAGGGTTTTTGGTAGTCTTTTAAATAAATGGTTTGATCCGCTTCGATCACCGGGTTTGCCGCAATATTCATGTCCTGTCCTAATCTTTATCTTGTTCGACATTGTTCATGTCAAAATCATACGCCAAGTTTGAAACGCTGTCTGTGCATTTGTATTGTTCGCTCTAATATGGGCATTGTACGCACCACTTTCAATGCATTTTGCCTAATTGCGCAGCATTCGATTAAGCTTAAGAAATATCTATGCCAAATAAACAGCCAGAATCATAATTTCTTACATTTTTATAAATATCTGATTTGATGATATATATTGATATCCAAATTATACTTCACAAATACAGATTAAAAAATAAGCATACTTCTTGCTAGAGTGAAGCTGTATTTCTCCGCACTTAAAATTAAAGAATAATGATAGCCATGAGGTGAGCCATGTACTTAAAAAAACATATTGTACGAATGGAAAATATCAAAACCCTGCAAACACTGGATCAGGCCAATATTGACCATAAAGTCATTGCACTGTTGATGAGCTGTGAAGGTATTCCGCTTCAGGCCCATGAAGTGACTGCCATTCTCAACAGCTACGATGCACTCGGTACCAAGAAAGTGCCCTCTAAAAAAGTTCAGGCCTTAATTCACGCCAAACATCGCGGACAGCAAGACGAAACCTTACCATGCCCAGTCTAAAACCCGTCATTTCATGTTTTTAAGATCAGAGCTACTTCGGTAGCTCTTTTCATGTGCGCGTATATTTTTTGCTGACGTAAAATAGCATCAGTCAACTACATTTGCCTCGCATCAGCGGTGTATAATCAAATGCCCGTCCATTCTAAAGTTGCTCGCGCCCATGGTATTCAGTGTTCTGCAAAAACAGCTTGATGAAAGCACCCACTGCCCGCTATGTAAGGCATCGATGTATTGGATTGAGGCGGAACAGTATGATCAGGAGATGAGTTACCATGAATGCAGCCATTGCCAGCATCAGCTTCATCCGGATCAAAAAAATAATTGTTATTGCGCACAGTGTCTGGCCCAGCGTAAACGCATGCTCAAGGAAGTCCGTTTACAGGAAAATCGTCTCTATCATAAAAAACAGGACCGGCCGGTTCCTGAGCTCAATCAGCTCAGTTTTATCAATAAACTGTTTTTACTTTCGATTTTAGATGAACAAGTACAGGAATATAGCCAGCACCGCGAATATATCGACTGGCATCATATTCGCTATTTTTCCATCAGTCCGAATTATCTGTTTCAACATGGTCTGATCAAAAATATGCTCAGAGAACAGATTTTAATTCCCAAAGATGTGCAACAGGAAAATCAGCACTATTATATTAATGTACGTCTGGATGGCTATTCTGAACCGAGCCTGTTCAGCATTACCCAGCAACTACGCAACTGGTTTTATCAGAACCTGAGTCAAGGTGTGCCCTTTAAAAGTGCAGATGAAGTCAAAGATGCCCTGTATTGTCTGCTATATGAGGAGATCATTCAGTTTGCGCAATTTTACTGTCGTAGCTGGAATGTGCAGATTGCCGGAAATCAGAGCTTTCAGACCTTTTGCTATCGCCTTTTAGATGTCTTGGCAGTGGGACAGATTTATTATCTGGTACAGACCGCACTGGAATATCTATATAAGCAAAAAGCGCTTAAGCCACGCAATGAAAATTTTATTAATACCAATCTGCTGAAAAAAACCTTACAACAGTATCGGGAACGTTCTGTCACGGAAAAATGGGAAACCTCTACCCTGCCACGCCCGCCACAACTGGCCTTCAGCAAGATGAGTGAAATCCTGTTTTATCGCTTCCTGGGTTATGATGAGAATATTTTCTTTCAGCCGGTCTGGCGCTCATGGCATAAAATTGAACCGCGCCTGAAATTTTATTCGCAGAAACGTTGTATGCACTGCGGTTCACAGGAGCTTTCGGTGGATTATGATGCCAGTGACTATGTCAGCCTGTTCTGCCGTAGCTGTAAGCATCAGGACCATTATTTTACCCGCTGAGCGAAGATACGACTTAGATTCCTTTTTGACAGATGATCATTATGAATACTTCTACGCAAGCACTACAGCACACGCTTCTGGATCAAATCTGCGAGGCATGGTTAAAGTTACAGCAACATCAGCCATTGGTGCATATCATGACCAATGCCGTGGCCAGTAATTATGTGGCCAATGTGGTGCTGGCTGCCAATGCTTCCCCCGCCATGATCGATAATCCTTTTGAGGCCGAAAGCTTTGCCAAAATTGCAGCTGCGATCAATCTCAACCTGGGTACGCCGACCACCGAACAAGTACAGGCCATGCATATTGCTGCAGAAACGGCACATCGTCTGAAAAAACCATGGGTACTGGATCCGGTTGGTTATGGAACGGTACTGCATTGGCGCTCGAATACGGTAGATCAGTTGCTCAATTCCCATCCGACAATTTTACGGGGCAATGCCTCTGAAATTGGTGCTTTGGCTGGCAAGCGGATCGAATCCAAAGGTGTGGACAGTACCATCAATAGTGCCGATGTTTATTTACAGGCACAAAGCTTATTGGCGCATTGTGACTGTGTCGCGATTTCCGGTGAATCTGATTACATCATTTCCAGAGATTATCCGGTAATACAGGTATCAGGCGGATCATATTTACAACCGCGAGTCACGGCCACCGGTTGTGCACTTGGTGCACTGATTGCAGCCTATAGTGCTGTAAGTTCTCCCGCAATCGCAGCACTCGCTGCACATGTGCATTTTGCAATTGCAGGTCAACGGGCTTTTGAACGTGCGCCACAGCTTAGCAGTTTTAATGTGGCTTTTTTGGATGAAGTCCATCAACTTAATACTGAAAGCATCCGACAATACGCCAACTTTCAAATTTTGCCGGGAGCAGTTTAGTTTGCTAGCAGCTTTAAGGGGTGTTTGCAGGTTTGCATAGACCTGACACCCCACTTTTAGCTGTACATCGCTCACATTTTCTACTAATCTCTGAAGAGATAGGTTGTTTCTGAATCCTACGCTGAAACTATTTTGAGCATAATCGGTGGTTAACTGAACAGGCTTCATATAACTTAATGTAATTTATCTACCGATTTCCGCCAAAGAGATCAAAATTTTGTTTGATCTGTTTTTGCATGATCCAACTGAAATCATGTGAATTATAATTTAATTATCCAGCAGGATTTGAATGTTACTTTTAAGCTTTAATTAACAGGCTCTATTGATCAATATCCAGTATGTGATTCTGCTTATGCTACATTACGAATCTGGCTTTTAGACTTAAAACTCTAGTGCAATATCAAGCCATTCAGCTCAATATCCAACTTGAAGGATAGTCTGCATCGAATGATAAAAAATCTGTCTGAACAATGACCTCACTTTGTTTTAATAAGGACAATTGAGAAAAGATGCATTAAAAAAAGTCAGCTGCCACTAGAGCAACTGACCTTCAAGATTTGAACAAAGCAAGTGTTTAAGCCGCGTAATGAATACTGACTGATTTGATACGATTGCTTTCAATTTCAGTGACTTTGAACTGTACACCTTGATAATCCAATTCAGTACCGACTTCGACCACACTGTTGGTTTTATCCAGAATCAGACCCGCAACACTGATATAACCAGCATCTTCATCAATCAGATCAATCATGCCGAGTTCAAGCTCAAGCTGATACAGATCCAGCATACCTGAAGCGATCCAGTGGGAATCGTCAATTCTGACCAAATCAAGTTGTTCGTCTGCATCCGGGAACTCACCGGCAATGGCTTCAAATACATCTAGTGGTGAGATCAGACCCTGTACATTACCAAACTCGTCGCTCACCAAGACCAAAGAGCCTTTAGAGGTACGCAAAGTATTGATCGCATCAATAACTTTCATCTTTTCAAAGATATAAATTGGACGATGGCGTTTGATCAGGGCTTTTAACTCTTCCGGTTCTTCCAGCACATCCAGTAATTCCTTGGCACGTACGATGCTAATCACCTTATCCAGGCTGCCACGACATACCGGAAACAGGCTGTGGGGAACAGATAGAATTCTTTCACGGATCTGTTCCGGGCTATCCTCTAGATCGACCCATGAAATCTGACTGCGCGGTGTCATGATCGAAGCGACTGAACGCTCTGCAAGGGTCAATACCCCGCCAATCATGTAACGTTCTTCATCTGCAAAGGCTTCTTGAGCTTCATTTTTGTCAGTATCAGTGGTTTCCAGCTTGCCGCCCATTAACTTCAAAATGGAATCAGCCGTACGATGACGCAAAGGAATCTTAGATTCATGCTTTGCTGCATTACGCTGGCCGAACTGGTTGAACGCTTCGATCAAGATCGCGACACCAATACCCGAATAGATATAGCCTTTTGGAATGTGGAAACCAAAACCTTCTGCAATCAGACTGATACCAATCAAAAGCAGGAAGCTTAGACACAGAATCACCACGGTTGGATGACGGTTTACAAAATTGGTCAATGGTTTCGATGCCAGTAGCATTACACCCATCGCAACAATCATTGCAGCCATCATGACGTAAATATTGTCGACCATACCAATTGCAGTAATCACTGAATCTAAAGAAAATACAGCATCTAAAACCACAATTTGGGCAACAACAGCAGTGAAACTTGCATAAACCACCTTAGTGGTCAATTTGACTTCAGGCTTACCTTCTATCTTTTCATGTAACTCTGTGACGGCTTTATACACCAAGAACAAGCCACCAAATAACAAGATCAAGTCCCGACCAGAGAAGGTCCAGTCAAACAGGGTGATCAGCGGCTGAGTCAAAGTGACCAGCCAAGCAATGGCAAACAACAGGCCCAGACGCATCAATAATGCGAGTGAAAGACCGATGACACGAGCTTTATCACGTTGTTCAGGAGGAAGTTTTTCAGCCAGAATGGCAATAAAGACTAGGTTATCAATACCTAAAACGATTTCAAGAATAATAAGAGTAATTAAACCTACCCAAATTCCGGGATCTAATAAAAATTCCATTAGAGAACTACCCCGTTCGAGTAAGCTAGAAATAGAGATGGAAGATCAACGCACGGCGAGGGATCCATTAAATTTAACCTATGTAACTTAAGACCATTCCATTATGCATAAACTGAGTATTTTGTAATGTATTAATTTATAAAAAAATTACATGATTATGATTTTCCTTAGACTTTTTTCATTAATCAGTGTGTATAAAACGCATTAAACTTAATTTTTTCTTCACAAATTATTTTACTTTAATTAAAAATATGCAGTAATTACCATTCATTAGCTCAACCACTTTTAAAGTGAACTAAAAATTCAGCCATCAAATATATACCGATTAAAAAAGCAATCAGTTAAAATAGGGCTTGAATTTTTTGATGGGGAAATTCCTCCGCATAACTGCATAGATCCATCAGCAAAATTGTCTGGTTGATTAAAATCAGAGTGATTGCATTTTGGCCGATAAGCGAATCATGCTGTCGAATGACAAACCATTGCGGAAAATGATTCCGCCTCAGAAATATACAATTAAGTATTAATTTTACACAAAATATTATTGCCTTTCATCCGATTTAAAATGGCCATTCTCTGTCCTGAATCAGCGCATATGCAGAACTGCTCGACTTCTGAGGCTATTAAGAAAAACTAAAAAGTACAATCTCTTTAACATTTTTAAAATAAAGGTTGAAACATGCATAAACTTTTTCATAAAATGGACGGGCCCTAGAAAAATAAATACAAGGAACATTTCATGACTAAGAAATATGCAAAATTTTTACCGTGTACGGAAGAATTTAATTTAGAAAACTTTCCCTATTATTGGGTTACTCAGGTTCATGCTCAATATGTACTTAATGTCGATCACGCACTTAAAAAATATGGTGTCGACAATTCGCGCCGCCGTATCCTTCTTGCCTTAAAATCCAAACCGCATGCGAGTGTATCCGACTTATCAGAGATGGTCGTATCTAAAATGTCGACCACCACTAAAATTGTTTATCGCTTAAAAGATGAGGGTCTGGTTGAGACTTATTCATGTGAAGATGATGCACGAATTACCCGGGTATTTTTGACCGAAAAAGGCATGCAAATGACACATAAGATCAATGATCTGACCAATATAGTACTAGAGCAGTCATTTGAAGGCTTGACGCCTTTGCAAATTGAAAAAACCATGGAAAGTTTACGTCATATTTTTAAAAACCTGGCTCGTTAAAAGCCCTACTTTTTATTTTTAAATAGACGCTGGCGAATTGGCATACTTTCAATAATAAATAATTCACCGGAGCTTTCTAAGAATCAAAAAAGTTCAGTTGTGGGCTGGCTTTTTTGATTTTTTCTTTGGGGACATGTGAACATTCAAACTCTTCTTCCGGAAAGCCGTGTACAAAACTCCGAATATCCGGATGACTCAGTGTCAGCCATTCTTGTAGTCGCTCATGCGGAATTACGATCACCGAACGTTTGATATTTCCAGGCTCATGAAATTCTTTCATCATCGGATGGTCAATGGCATCCATGGTGATCATGCTGGCAGATCGTACAATTTCCCCTTGTACTCGTGTAATCTCATATACTGCCGCAATAAAAGTCGCCTGACCATCTTGACGTCTTATACCCCAACGCTGTGGTTTATTGTCAAAATATTTGGACTCATAAAACTCGGCAACAGGAATGACCCCAAAATGACATTTGGCAGTGGCTTCAGTAAAGGTTGGCTTTTGCAATAAAGTTTCATTTCTGGCGTTATAGGTCTTGGTAGCTATACTTTTATCTTCTGCCCATTTTGGAATCAGGCCAAAATTTACCAACCGCCATTCCAGTCCTTGAGCTGAATGAAATAACAGCGGTGTAGCATAATTGGGATAGACCTCTTCCGGATATTCAAAGGGAATTTCGGGCAACCCCAGATTATGCAATTGTTCTAAGCTTAAAGGTTTAAAGTTGGCACACATGGCGGATTAATGTAAATCATTCGACCACTCGATTATAACCTGATGTCTGAGCCAAACCTGTAATATTGATATAGATTTGAGTATCATGAATTCGGTATAGTCAACCAGTGTGTCCGGGTAAATTCCTCAAAAATCCAGCGACCATTAAAACGTCCGAGTCCTGAGTTTTTCTCGCCGCCAAAGGGTGCATTAGACTGATCTGCAACACTGATCCCGTTAATATGGGTCATGCCAATATCCAGTTGTGCCGCAAAAGCGCTGCCGCGTTCGATATTTGATGTACAGACTGCACTGGACAAACCGAACTCTGTTGCATTGGCCAGATTTAAAGCATGGGCCTCATCACGTGCTTTTAAGATCGGTAAAATCGGACCGAAGCTTTCTTGTTGTGCTAAATCAGAATCGGCTGCGACGTTAATGAAAATATGCGGATAGACCAGATTTCCTTCAATTCCGCCCTCATATACCAGCTGTGCGCCCTGCTCGCTGCCTGTCTGAATGATCTGTTGATGCTTTTTGACCTGACTCCGATTAATGATCGGCCCGATGATGGTATCTTCCAGATTCGGATCGCCCACTGGAATCATTTTGACCCGATCCAGAAGCTTATCCACATAAGCATCATGAATAGATGCATCGATAACAACCCGATTGGTGCTCATGCAAATTTGTCCCTGATGCATAAAACGCCCCATCAAGGTCAGTTCAACCGCCAGATCAAGGTCGGCATCATCCAGAATCACCAAGGGTGCATTGCCGCCCAGTTCCAGTGCCAAACGTTTGATTCTGGAACTGGCCAGAGCTTTACTGCCGACACTTTTCCCCACTTCAGTCGAGCCGGTAAATGAAATCATTTTTGGCACTGAATGCTCGACAAAATAATCCCCGATTTCACTGCCAGCACCGGCAATAATATTCAATGCACCCGGAGGCAAACCGGCTTCTTCAAATAATTTCCCGATTAATGTACCGCCAGTCACCGGCGTATCACTGGCTGGTTTCAAGACAACCGTATTGCCACAGGCAATCGCTGTCGCCACTGAACGCAAGGACAGATGAAATGGAAAGTTCCATGGGCTGATGACTGCAATCACGCCTAAAGGTTTACGCAAGACCAAACTTTTCCGTACTGGATCTTTGCTTTCGAGCTGTTCAGTTTTCAGCTGATCTGGAAATGCCAGACTTTCGTGAATAATCCCCAAGGCAGCATCTACCTCAAGGCCGGCTTTAATGCGCGTACTGCCTGATTCAATAATCAGCCAGTCAATGATTTCTGCACGGCGCTGCTGAATAATATTAATTAAATTTTGCAATACTGTTTTACGGACTTCAATGGAATTCAAAACACCCTGTTGAAAAGCCTGTTCTGCTGCCGTATACGCACTGTCTACATCGACAGAGCTGGCAGCTGCAAGACTCATAATTTCGGTTTGGGTAAAAGGATTGATATTTTTTATGATTTTGGTTGAAGTTCCATGTTGCCACTGACCATGAATAAACTGCTGGTCTAAGTCCTGATATACCGTCATCATTTTATTGTTCCTCGCAAGCTTTGCTCCACTTTAAGAGTTCAACTGAAAAATTTCTAGTCAGAAAGACAGCCGCTTACCATTAGACAATAAAAAAGCCTCCGAAGAGGCTTTTTTAAGTTAGACGGGATTAGTCACCTGTATAACCTTTTAACTTTAAACGTGCTGCATGTAAAAGTGGCTCGGTATAACCTGATGGCTGTTCACCACCTTTAAAGATCAGGTCAGACGCTGCCTGGAATGCAATATTGTTGGCAAAGTCTGCAGACATTGGCGTATACAACGGATCATTGGCATTTTGCTGATCTACAATTTTCGCCATACGCTGCATCACTTCTTCTACTTGCTCACGGCTTACCACACCATGACGCAACCAGTTCGCCACGTGCTGTGAAGAAATACGTAGAGTCGCACGGTCTTCCATTAACCCGACATCGTTGATATCGAGTACTTTAGAACAACCTACACCTAAGTCTACCCAGCGAACCACATAACCCAAGATCCCCTGACAGTTATTTTCAAGTTCTTTGGTTTTCTCTTCTTCAGACCAGTTAGTGTCTGTTGCTAATGGTGGCGTTAACAAGTCATCTAGTGACAAGGCTTCAGTTGCCAATAACTCTTGCTGACGATCCGCAACATTAATCTGATGATAGTGAATCGCGTGAATTACCGCACCTGTTGGTGATGGCACCCATGCACAGCTCGCACCTGCTTCCGGATGTTCAGTTTTGGTTTTATACATGTCGAGCAACATATCTGGTTTTGGCCACATGCCTTTACCGATTTGCGCTTTGCCACGTAAACCTGCTTGCAGACCGATCATCACGTTACGGTTTTCATAAGCCGGGAACCAGATCTGACCTTTGACTTCGCCTTTACGTACGAATGGGCCTGCTTCCATAAAGGTATGGATTTCGTCACCGGTACGGTCCATGAAGCCTGTATTGATGAAAATAGTACGGTCTTTGGCTTGTGCAATACAGTTCTTCAGGTTTACAGAAGTACGGCGCTCTTCATCCATAATCCCGATTTTTAAAGTTTTTGCAGGCAAACCCAGTACCTGTTCCGCACGTTCAAACAATTCAACGGCAAATCCCACTTCTTCAGGACCATGCATTTTTGGTTTAACGATATACATTGAACCTTGACGCGAGTTCTTGATGGTATTTTCACCTTTGATGTCGGCAAAAGACAACAATGGTGTAATCAAGGCATCCATGATGCCCTCAAAAATCTCTGCACCATCGACCAAAATGGCAGGGTTTGTCATCAAATGACCGACATTACGCAGCAACATCAATGAACGACCATGAACCTTGGTTTCACCACCTTCCACATTTTTGAAAGTACGGTCTGCATTCAGTGTACGGGTAACTGTTTTACCATTTTTCTGAATGGACTCTTCTAAAGTGCCTTTCATCAGACCTAACCAGTTACGATAGCCTTCCACTTTTTCTTCAGCATCAACCGCTGCAATCGAGTCTTCCAAATCCTGAATGGTGGTAACTGCAGCTTCAAGAACTACGTCTTTTACGCCAGCGGCATCAGTCTGGCCAATCGGGCTCGTTGCATCAATTTGCACAATAACGTGCAGACCGTTATTTTTAAATACGATTTCAGTCGGTGCTGACGCTTCGCCATTGAAGCCAACAAATTTAGCGCTATCCGCAACAGTCGTTGTAGAACCATCTTTTAATGTTACAACCAGTGCGTTGCCATCAACTGCATATTGAGTTGCGTCTGCGTGTGAACCTTGTGCCAATGGGAAAGTTTCGTCAAGGAAGTTTTTCGCAAATGCGACAACTTTCTCACCACGTTTCGGGTTATAGCCTTTACCTTTTTCCGCGCCATCTTCTTCAGAGATCACGTCGAAACCATAAAGTGCATCGTAGAGAGAACCCCAACGTGCGTTGGCTGCGTTGAGGCAGTAACGTGCATTACGTACCGGTACCACCAGCTGTGGGCCGGCCAATACGGCAATTTCTTCGTCTACATTTTCAGTGCTGATTTGAAAATCTTCTACTTCTGGTAACAAGTAGCCAATTTCAGTCAAGAAAGCTTTGTAAGCTTGTAATTCAAATGTGTTATTGCGGTGCCATTCATCGATTTTCGCTTGAATGTCATTACGCTTAGCCAAAAGTGCTTTATTTTTAGGGCTAAGATCAACAACGACTTGTTCAAAGTTTTTCCAGTAAGTTTCACTATCCAAACCAGAACCTGGTAGTGCTTCATTTTCGATAAAATCGTAAAGTTCTTTAGCAATCGCTAACTTGCCTTTTTGAATACGTGCAGTCATTGTCTTTCCTGATATTGCTACTTTTTATACAAGAGATTCTAGTATACCGATTAAAATCTAGCTGAATAGTATTATCAAATTGCTAAATACTGAGCATTTTTCATAATATGAGTACCCTCATAAACATATCAGACGTCGCTCAGCCGCATTGAGATATCATTCTGCTAAATACCCTAATGACAGTGTATAAAGTTTTCGAAATGTAGAAATTAGACTTAAGTTCAGATTTTCGAGTAAAAATTATGCATTCTAGTTATACACGATCATATTTAGATCAAGATTAAGCCATGTTTGGCCCTAATTGTCGATCATTTACCTGCTTATTTTTATAAAAAAGCGCCGGTCAATGACCAGCGCTTTTATTCTGCTTCCTACTCACTCGAGATAGTTTTCTGAATCTGACGATGTTCAGAATTCAGATATTCATCCGACTGCATTTCCAGCAAACGTGAACGCGTCCGTTCAATTTCAAAGACCAGTTTTTCACCCTGGTAAATATCAACAATATTGTCTTCCGAGGTCAATAACAGTTTGACACCACGGTCATAGAACTCATCGACCAGATAAATAAAACGGCGCGTCCCATCATTGAGGAAATCGGTCAGGTGCGGCACATTACTGACTAAAACCGTATTATAAATATTGGCAATTTCAATAAAGTCAGCCGGGCTACGTGGTTTCAGACACAGCTCAGAAAACTCGCACCACAATACATCTTCGGTATGTGACACAGTTTCCACAATACGGTTATTGATGATAATCGGCTCTTCAGAGCAGGTTTGCGTCTGAGTCAAAGCGCTGAAACGTTGCGCAATCCAGTTTTTATGATCATGGGTTAATGGGAATTTGAATAACTGCGCCTGTTTTAATACGCGTAAACGGTAATCGACGCCGGCATCGACGTTTAACACCACACAGTTTTTCTTGACCAGTTCAATCGTCGGCAGGAAACGGTCACGATGAATCCCGTTTTTATACAAACCATCTGGGGCAATGTTCGAAGTTGCAACCAAAGTAATCCCGCGTTCAAACAGTTTCTGGAACAGATCACTCAGAATCATGGCATCGGTGACATTGGATACAAAGAACTCATCGAAACAGATAATCACCGCGTCTTTATAAATCTGATCCGCGACCAGATCCAGCGGATTACGCTGCCCAGAGAGCTTATTTAATTCACGATGCACATGCTGCATAAAGTGGTGAAAATGCATCCGGGTTTTACGGCGAAATGGAATCGAATCATAAAACTGATCCATTAACCAGGTTTTGCCACGACCGACACCACCCCACATATACACGCCATTGGGAGAAGTCTGACGGCGAAAACGGCGAAAGGCTTTTTTCGAGGCCTTAAAACGCTGAATCAATTCCAGCCAGACACGATTCAGTTCATGTACTGCCATTGCCTGTGCATCATCAGGCATAAACTGTCCCGAAGATATCGCTTGTGCATAACGTTCTGCAGGAGAAATCGGACTAAAGGCGGTGCTGTGCTGTGAATTAAAATCGGACATAGAGTTTCGTACTATTTGGGATCAATTTAATTATAGCGGAGTTTAATCAACACACTATAACACTTTGGCATAAACAAGCTTAGGCTATTTCACATATTGCCGAGGGCTTTGCCCAAACCAGCGTTTAAAGGCATGGTTAAAAGCAGCCGGCTCGGAATAGCCCAACAACTCAGCAATCATTTCAATTGAATACTGTTTATATTCAATCAATCGCAAAGCTTTATCTTTAATAATGTCTTCGCGAATCTGTTTATAACTGGTATCACACTGCTGTAACTGATGCCGCAAGGTTCGCTCCGGAATATTTAGCGCCTGCGCAGTTTCGGCCATGCTCGGCATCAAACCACTTTGTATTTCCAGATAATCCTGAACGCGCTGCACCACTGTCGGTGTCTGCTCATCCTGTTGCAAACGTTGCAATTCAGCAAAACACTTGGCTTCATACAGCGCAAAGGTCACCGTATCCGCAGACGGAATTTTAATATCCAGAACTGCTTCATCAAACCAGAATGCCGCACTTGGTGCATCGAACTGAACCTGTGTCCCATAATAATCATGATAGACCTTTAAGGTATTCGGCTCTTGCGGATGGGCAAATGGTAACTCGATCCGTAAATCAGGTTTGGACAGGCCCATCATTTTGTAGATATCACGGATAAACTTGAAAGTTCCCGAAATCTCCGCCTGTGCCAGCAACACACCCAGACCATCTTCCAGATTTTTCGGTCGATAACACAACGCGCTATGATGCTCGCTTTGTTGCAAACCCAATTGTCCTGTCAAATGCGTCAACTGTTGAAAGCGGATCACCTGATGCAGCGCATCACGTACCGTCGGACTGGTAACCAGTAACATCAACAACGGACCATAACCTGCCAATGCATAATGCTGGCCAATCAATAATCCCTGCTCAGCTTCGATTTCCTGCCCTACCACCTTAAGTACATCATGTTCCAGACTCGGATGAATAATCGAGCCAGGATCAAAGGCATCGACACGCAGTCCAATGTTTTGCAGCTTCTGATCGACGTCTATGCCCGCCTTGCGCATACCTTGAATCAAATACATCAGACTGAGAACAGAACGTTTCATAACCATACAAATACAATGTGATAGTCTTAGTTGTACTATAAAAATAAGTGTACTGCTATTGCCGTTTAGATCAATTTTAGGTCTAATCTTTTATCAGTGAATGATGATAATAATCTCTTATTAAAATAAGCAAGGAATGCAATGATGCTGGAAAATACAAGTGCCACCCGCTCGCCACCCTTTACCAAAGTCGCCATTATTGGCGCCGGTTTTGGCGGTATTGCCATGGCAATACGTTTACAGCAGCAAGGCATCCATGATTTTATTCTGCTGGAAAAAGGCCATGAATTTGGTGGAACCTGGCGAGACAACCAGTACCCTGGCGCAGCCTGTGATGTGCAGTCACATTTATATTCCCTCTCATTCGCTCCGAAAAGTAACTGGTCAAAACGCTATGCCGAAGCACCCGAGATATTTTCCTATATTCAGGATCTGGTAAACGATTATAAGCTGCGTGCGTTCTGCCGCTTAAATACTGAAGTCCTTTCAGCGCATTACCAGGCAGAGCGCTGTCTGTGGCAATTGCAGTTACAAGATCAAAGTATCCTGGAAGCCCAATTTGTCATATTTGCTTCAGGGCCTTTACATATTCCCCAGATTCCACCTATCCCCGGTATTGAGAAGTTTCAAGGGAAAGTCTTTCATTCTGCACAATGGGATCATGCTTATGATTTAAATGGCAAAAATGTCGCATCGATTGGCACAGGTGGCAGCGCCATTCAATATGTTCCGGAAATTGCCCCACAATGCAAACAACTCTATGTCATGCAACGTACTGCAGCCTGGATCATTCCTCGCGATGAACGTGTCTATCACCCTCTCGAAAAGACACTATTTGAAAAATATGACTGGTTCCGAAAACTGCACCGTGCCCGCTTATATTGGTCAAATGAATCGCGGGTCATCCCCATCGTTAAACCCGGAATCATGAAATACACCCAGAAACTGGCAGAACTGTTCATCAAATACCAGATTAAAGATCCTGAGTTAGCTCAAAAACTCACTCCGGATTACATCATGGGTTGTAAACGTATTCTGGTTTCCAATAGCTATTTCCCGACTTTTAACCGCAGGAATGTAGAACTGGTGACTGAAAAGATTCAGGAACTTACTGAAAATAGCATCATTACCCAAGATGGTCAGGAGCGGCCAATTGACTGTCTGATTTATGGCACCGGGTTCATTACCGATCCACGCATCTATATGAAGAATTTTCAATGTACTGGGCTGGATAATCTACAGCTCAATGAGGTCTGGAAACAGGGGGCTGAAAGTTATTATGGAATTTGCATGAAAGGTTTCCCAAACCTGTTTCAATTACTGGGCCCAAATACCCTATTGGCACACAACTCTGTGATTTTTATGATTGAGGCACAAGTTGACTATATCTTGCAGCTCATGCAGCGGGTCGATCAATCACATAGCGATGCCATTATGGTCAAAGAGCAGGCGCAAGATACATTTAATCAGCAGGTGCAACATATGTTTGAACAGACCGTATGGCAATCTGGCTGTGTCAGCTGGTATCAGCAGGAAGGTGGCAAGAATTTTGCCCTATGGCCGACTTATACCTGGAAATACTGGCTGAAAACCAAGAAACCCAATACCGCAGATTATCGATTATTCAATAAAGTTAGCTAAAAGCTTTTCACCATCTAGCATCAAGCGATGGCATAATTTAAAGATAATTTTTTCAATCTATTAAACTTATGCAATCGCTTTGGCTCATCTTTCAGCTTCTTCTCTGTTTGGCACTCGGTTTTGCTTTGGCGAAACGGATTCCAGTATCGCTGATTAAAATCTGTTTCAAGCTCTTACCTTATTTTAGCTATGTGTTACTGATTGCGATTGCCTTTGAATTCTCACAGCTTGTGGATGAATTACAGCATCCCCTACAGATTCTGAGTACATCCATCAGCATTGCCTTTCTGACATCACTCGGCGCTTTTGCTATTTGCTATTTGCTGTTCAAGTGGGCTGGTTTTCTTCCCAGTTCAGGCAGAGTATCCCTTGATCTGGTAATTAAATCCTTAGTGAATATGAGTTATGCTTTTTTGGCACTCGCAGGCGGATACTTTTTACATGCTGGCTTGAGTCTGTTTGATCTGTCCTTGCACATTAGCACCTGGCATTTGTTACTGATATTTATGTTTTTCATTGGTTTAGATCTGGCTTATTCGCCACTGGATCGTTCCTGGTTAAATATCAAAATTCTTCTTGTTCCGAGCGGTTGCATCTTCGGTTCATTATTCGCAGTTATGCTGTATTCATTCTGGAACACACAGATTGGCCTGAAAGATTTGATCATGCTGTCACAAGGCTATGGATTTTACTCAATGTCAGGCGTTGTCGTGACAGAACTCAGAAATGCAGAACTTGGCAGCATTGCACTAATGAATGACCTGTTTAGAGAAATTTTTGCCATCTTACTGATGTATTGTATGGGCTGGAGATATCCAAGATCGGCCATTTCCGCAGCGGGTGCAACTGCAATGGATGTGACTTTACCGATGGTTAAGCAGGCATGCGGTCACGATTTTATTCCGCATGCTATGGTCAGTGGATTTATTTTGTCACTGTTAGCACCAGTCATGGTGAGTGTACTGGCAGCGATTTAATTGCTTTATTGCTTTCTCAATCTCCCTAAGTCTTTCTTTTCTAAAGAGGAACTTTCCTTCCTGACTAAGTTCTAAAGCAGGATTTTAAAACGAAGCACAAGCAAGAAAGGCTGACTAAAAACTTAAATCAATATCACTTAAGGCATCGCCTACTGTTTCAATAACATCCGAAGCAAGGCTGATGGCATCAGATGCCAAACTGACCACATCGATCCCCGTTGTCCAATCTGCTGAGCTTGCCTGCTGTTGTTGCTGTTCTTGTTGCCTAAGCTGTTCCGCCTGTTGAACATGTTGAACATGTTGAATCACGTCATTATGTTCTTTTTCTAATTGTGGTTCAGATGAAGTCATCATTTTTCCTTTTTATTTTATAACCATTTTTTTCAATATATAAAAAAAGCCTTTCGACTGAAATAATGCCAATCAGTTAAGGAATTGATTAGCATTTTCTTTTTCAAATTCATGATTATATCTGATAGATAGAAAAGTCATCCGCAACTGTTTGAGGCAGGACTACATTTAAAAATGATTGTTTCTGCGACAAATTTACTAGTCGATGGTGGCTGACGAGTTTTGCGGATGACAAATGCCTTTGGTTACTTTGGGCGAAACCAAAGTAACAAATAATTTACAAGAATTTGATTTATAACATTAATACTCCGACGTGAATGACTAAAAAATTAAAGAGTCTATTTCTAAACTCCTTAACTGATCAGCATTATTTCGACTGAAAGGCTTTTTGTCATTCAAACCATATTAAAGCGTTGCCAAAATATCTTTTAAAGTCTGACGCATATTCTTAGACTGGGTAATGGGACGGCCAATCACCAGATGAGTCGAACCATCCAGCATCGCCTGTTTCGGTGTCACAATACGCTTCTGATCATCGGCATTTGAACCTTCAGGACGAATACCGGGTGTTACCAAAGCAAAGTCTTGGCCTAATGTTTCACGTAACATTTTTGCTTCTTGAGCTGAACACACCACCCCGTCCAGGCCACTGTTTTTGGTCAGTTGAGCCAGACGCTTGACATGTTCATTTGGCTCAATATCCAGACCAATATCTTTGAGGTCTTCACGACCCATTGAAGTCAGCACTGTCACAGCAATGAGTTGAGTTTTATAGTTGCCTGCTTGTAAACGCTCCACACAGGTTTCCATCATTTTTCGGCCACCAGACGCATGTACATTCACCATCCATACACCCAAATCAGCTGCCGCGCAGACTGCCTGTGCAGTCGTATTTGGAATATCATGAAATTTCAGATCCAGAAATACATCAAAACCTTTGTCTTGAAGTGCTCTGACAATGATTGGACCTTCATGGGTAAATAACTCTTTGCCCACTTTTAGTCGACACAAGGCAGGATCTAGCTGTTCTGCAATGGCTAAGGCATCAAATTGGCTTTTGGCATCTAGTGCAACAATGATACTCAAGAGATTATCCCTTCAAATAGGCAAAAAATAAGCCCATTATAATGGGCTTTGATTTTCATTGGTAATATCTAATACAGTTTTTTCATGCCGGGTATGGGCTGCTGCTTCAGCGGCCATTAACTTGGCTGTATTCAACTGTTCCTTACGCAGATGTTCAATGTCTTTACGTAATCGCTTGATTTCCCAATTGGTCTGGAAAACCCGGAAGATTTGAACGCCCAATAACAGGCCTAACACGACGCCTAGAGATAGGGTAAGGAGCAGCAATAATCCTAGACGCATTGCAGGAACTTGAGTAAATAACAAGTCCACGGACAATTCGGTACCATTTTGCAAAACCAAAGCCAATGAATAGCCAAACAGCACCAATAAAAGAACGACCAGAACGTAACGCATGAACACCCCGTAAATATTTACAATTATTTATTTGCAGATTCGTTTACAGCATCCCGAAGGGCCTTACCTGGCTTAAAGTGCGGAACTGCTTTTGCAGCCACTTCTACAGATTTACCAGTTTTAGGGTTACGACCCACGCGTGGCTCACGATGATGCAATGCAAAACTACCAAATCCGCGAATCTCGATACGATTGTCAGATGATAAAGCTTCTATCATTTGATCAATCATAATTTTAACCGCTTCTTCCACTAAAGGCTCGGCCAAATGCGGATTTTTTAATGCAATGCGCTCTATTAAGTCAGACTTATTAAGTGCTTCAGTAGTCATCTGCGACCTCTTTAATTATCAAGCTACTTGGGATCTATTTCCCGATAATAACCTGTTTAAATACAAAACGGTAGCGCAATAATTAAATACTACGCTACCGTTTACAGTATTTGTATAAAAAGTATTAGTTAACTTACATTAACAATACAATTCAAACGTCTACTTAGTTGCCCATTTGAGCTTTGATCAGGTCACCAATCGTCTTAGGACCATTGTCTTGACCAGCAGCTGGCGCTGTTTTCAAGTTAGCAACTGCTTCTTTCTCTTCAGCTTCGTCTTTCGCTTTGATAGACAAGTTGATTGCGCGAGATTTACGATCAACGTTGATGATCTTCGCTTCCACTTCTTGACCAACTTCAAGGAACTTAGTTGCATCTTCAACGCGATCGCGGTTGATTTCAGATGCTTTCAGAGTCGCTTCAACTTCGTCAGCCAACTTAACAGTCGCGCCTTTCGCATCAACTGCAGTTACAGTACCTTTAACCAACGCACCGCGTTCGTTAGCAGCAAGGAAGTCATTGAACGGATCGTTGTTCATTTGCTTGATGCCAAGGCTGATACGGTTGCCTTCAGCGTCTACAGAAAGGATAACCGCTTCAACAGTGTCGCCTTTCTTGTAACGACGAATCGCTTCTTCGCCTTGTTCGTTCCAAGAAATATCAGACAAGTGAACTAGACCGTCGATACCGCCTGGTAAACCGATGAAGATACCAAAGTCAGTGATAGATTTGATCGTACCAGAAACTTTTTCGCCTTTGTCGTGGTCTTTAGCAAACTCTTCCCATGGGTTAGCACGAGTTTGTTTGATACCAAGAGAAATACGACGACGCTCTTCATCAACTTCAAGAACCATAACATCAACTTCATCACCGATCTGAACAACTTTAGATGGGTGGATGTTTTTGTTCGTGTGATCCATTTCTGAAACGTGTACTAAACCTTCAACGCCTTCAGCAATTTCAGCGAAACAACCGTAGTCAGTCAGGTTAGTTACGCGCGCTTTAACGATTGAACCTTTAGGGTAACGGTTCATGATCGCTAACCATGGATCTTCGCCAAGTTGTTTAAGACCTAGAGAAACACGGTTACGCTCGCGGTCGAACTTAAGTACTTTAACAGTAACTTCTTGACCCACTTCAACAACTTCTGAAGGATGCTTGATGCGTTTCCAAGCCATATCAGTGATGTGAAGAAGACCGTCAATACCGCCAAGGTCAACGAATGCACCGTAGTCAGTAAGGTTTTTGATCGTACCAGTAACAGTTTGACCTTCTTCAAGCTGAGCAAGAAGAGCTTCACGGTCAGCTGAAGATTCAGCTTCCATAACAGCACGACGTGAAACAACAACGTTGTTACGTTTAGCGTCAAGTTTGATTACTTTAAATTCTAACTCTTTGCCTTCTAGGTGAGTCGTATCACGAATAGGACGAGTATCAACTAAAGAACCTGGAAGGAACGCACGTACTGGACCGATGTCAACAGTGAAACCGCCTTTAACTTTACCAGAGATAACACCAGTAACGATTTCGCCGTCTTCAAAGATTTTTTCAAGTTTAGTCCAAGTCTCAGCGCGTTTAGCTTTTTCGCGAGAAAGAACAGTTTGACCCATACCGTTGTCAAGCGCTTCAACAACTACGTCTACAGTGTCGCCAACTTGAACTTCAAGTTCGCGCTGTTCATTTAAGAACTCAGCACGGTCAACAACGCCTTCAGATTTAAGGCCAGTGTCAACAGTTACCCAATCAGAGTCAATGCTTACTACAACGCCCTGGATAACTGCACCCTTTTCAACGTTGAGGTTTAATTCACTTGCTTCAAAGAGGGCTGCAAAAGATTCGGTCATGATATTTCCGATAAAGTCAGCGGTCTTGGATCAGACAAGGCCGGTTTAATTAAGCATCTACATAGTCCATATAAAACTGATCAAGCTATGCGTTTGCTGATAAAATCAGGTTAATTGGCTAACTGCTGGTCCACATAAGTGGTCATCAACTGGAATACCTCATCAATGTTCAAATTTGAACTATCGATAATGTAAGCATCGTCGGCAGGCTTGAGTGGAGCGACAGTGCGTTCCATATCTCGTTTATCACGCGCGATGATATTAGCTAAAATATCGTTTATTTTAACATCCAGCCCCATACCCTGCAACTGCTTTACACGTCTTTGCGCGCGCGATTCAGCCGATGCAGTCAAATATATTTTAGCCTGAGCTTGCGGGAAGATACTTGTGGCCATATCGCGGCCATCTGCCACCAGACCAGGTGCCTGTGCAAAAGCATGTTGACGTGAAACCATTGCCATTCTAAGCTCAGGAATTGCAGCAACTTTTGAAGCAAATTCTCCGACGCGTTCAGTTCGAATGGTCTGGGAAACATCTTCGCCATCCAAGTACACCTGCACCCCGGTTTCGCTACTGACAAACTGGATATCCAGATTTGTTGCGATTTGTACGCATTCTGGCAACTTAATATCCATTAAATCCAGTAAATCATGGTGATGCAATGACAAACCCAAAAGTCGGTAGAGCGCGCCAGAATCCAATAAGTGAAACTGATAATGTGCAGCCAGTTTTGCTGCCAACGTGCCTTTGCCAGACCCACTTGGACCATCAATGGTAATAATTTGAACTGTCATTGCTTTCCCGTTGTTGTTTAAACAGATTTTGCGAGTTTCGTCAGGCCTAGTTTAATCGCTGCCTGTAACTGTGCAAGAATTAATTTACTCACAAAAGGCGCACGCGCCTGTAATTCAATCGTATAGGTGACCAGGGTTTTATCATCGGCCAGCGCTTCAAATTCGATAATCCCCAGATGATGCTTGATCAATGGATTTTTAATAATCTGATATTCAATACGAGCATTCGGCTCAAACAATGTAATCTGTTCTTTCAGCGGCTTGAGCGGCCCCACCCCCATAGCACGCACCGAACCTAGTCCATCCGGATGTTCAGCATCTGCAGAATCCTTGATTCGTTCAACCTGCATCGGCGCAAAGGCAATATTATAGGTGGCATGCTTAGACATTAAATCAAAGACTTCATCAATCGATGCCGGAAATTCTTTTTTTACTTGAATGCTATGCATTATTTTTCCTGAAATTATAGATTCGAAACTAAGGAATTTTAGCGATAAAGTAGATTTATTTCTGCGTATTTAATAATTTTTCTTGTAACCTGAGTTGCCGCTTCTGCTCACGACGCAACTTGAAAAATGCACTAAGCTGTTCGGAGCATTGCTGCTGCATGCAGCCTGCTTCAAAGGAAAATACATGATTATAATAGCCCGTTTCAAATAATTGACGTGCACTGACCAGTGAACCCGCTTTCGCTTCAAATGCGCCAAATACTACCCGTGAAACCCGTGAATGTACCAAAGCACCAACACACATGGTGCACGGCTCAAGGGTTACATACAGCACTGCATCGTCAGGTAGTCGATAATTCTGGATATTTTGACAGGCATCACGCAGCGCCACAATCTCGGCATGCGCGGTCGGATCATTTAAGGAAATCGGCGCATTAAAGCCCTGACCAATGATCTGATTCTGACTAACAATAATCGCACCCACCGGAATTTCGCCCTGTGCGGCAGCAAGTGCAGCCTGCGCATAGGCAAGCTGCATCCAGTATTCATGACTCAATTGTGTTTCGGACATGTAAGACTTAAATCACACCATACTGTTTTAACAAGGCATTCCAGCTTTCAATATTGGTCACCGGAGGGTTTGCAGACAAAATACCTTTTAAGCTCATATCTGCACCCTTTTTCCATGCAGGAGAAAGGTCTTTATCCACCAGACGCGCGCGTACCCCCTCAACGAAATCATGATGACGGATTTTCCAGTCAGAAATCTGGGTTTCCAGTTCAAAAATTTCATTCCAGGAATGTACCTGTTTACCCCATTGCCAGAGCAACCAGGTCAATGCAGCTGTAGTTGGTGAACCTTTTTGCAGATTTTCACTGGCTTGACGCAACCAGTCACTGCGCGCATCACTCAGACCGATAATCGATTCATAATCATGCTCGAAGTTGACACCACGACAAACACTATGAATCACATCCAGAGAGTTTTGCAGTGGTCCTGGCCCTACCGGACGATGCATACTATTTAAAGTGTCATCAATGGCACGGAAGTCACCGGCAGGATAATGATCCCAGTCAATATTAATCACTTTATCTAAAACTGAATCACGCTGTGCATCACAAATATGTGTTGCCCAGCCAATCCCATAAGCACCTGCAGCGGTCATGATTGAACCGGTCAAGCCGGTAAATAAACCAATCGCGCCCCGATCGGCCAGGAAGCGAGTTGCACCCACATCGGGATATAAACCGATATTGATTTCAGGCATCGCCAAACGCGAATACGGCGTCACTAAACGGAAAGGTGCCGCCATAAACAGACCAAGGCCCCCACCCATCACATAACCTTCACCCCAGACCAAAACCGGTTTGGCATAATTATGCAATAACAGATCCAGCGCATATTCCTGTTCAAAAAACTTATTGGCAGCCGCCACTTCATCGTTAATGACCAGTTGACGTAATTTACGCACATCGCCGCCGGCACAGAATGCTTTCGGTGTGGTTGAATCTAACCAGATCGCTTTTACGCTGTCATCCGTATGAAAATCCTGAAATACTTCCAAAAGTGCAGAAGCAATCGATTCATCCAGAGCATGCAAAGACTTTGGACGATTTAAACGAACGATACGCCAGCCATTATGCGCTTCTTCAACGATCAAATCCGGATGATAAGTTTTATTAAGGGGAGAATATGTCATGCGTCCAGCTGCCAATCTATAGGCTCAATGCCATGTTGTTTGAGATAGTTATTCGATTTTGAAAATACTTTACAACCAAAAAAACCACCACGGTTTGCGGCCAAAGGCGATGGATGTGCGGCCTTTAACACAAGATGCTTGTCCTGATTGATGCGCTGTCCTTTACGCTGTGCGTATGCGCCCCAAAGAATAAAGACAATATGTTCACGCTGCTCATTTAAAACATCAATGACGTGATCGGTGAATTCTTCCCAACCGCGCTTTTGATGCGAAGTCGGCTGACCTGCTTCTACGGTCAGTACTGCATTTAACAGAAGCACACCCTGCTCCGCCCAATGCGTCAAGTCACCATGCTTTGGTCGTTCAACCCCGACATCCGCATGTAACTCGTGGAAAATATTACGCAAAGATGGCGGCAATGCAACCCCTTTTTGCACCGAAAAGCTTAATCCATGCGCCTGATTCGGGCCATGATAAGGATCTTGCCCTAAAATGACTACTTTAACCCGATCGAGCGGCGTGGTATTCAAGGCATTAAAAATCAGATGATTGGGAGGATAAATTGTTTTATCTGCTTTTTTTTCTTCAACCAGAAAAGCTTTTAATTCGTCCATTTTCGGACTGAGTAAAAACTCACTCAATCCATATTTCCAGCTTTCATCCAACTGAACCTTATTCAGTTTGGCCAGTTGCTGTTCATTTAAAGACATTCTTCAATCCTAAATCTATGTCAATGGATTTCAAGTCACGCAGACTTTAAATCTGTACCTGTAAATCTACAGTCGGGTTATGAAATGCTGTGCCCTGTTTCAGCTTGTTCAACATGTCCGGATCGGTCCATTCAGCTTGCACCTGTTCAGAAAACTCAATTTGATCCAGACTCAGAATGCCCATCTGTTCATTTTGAATATCTTCTAAAAAGCTTTGTGCATAACCGGTATCGGTTTCATGCATAATCACAGAATAGACTTCGACATCACCTTCGCCATTTTGAGTCACGGTCGATGCCAGCACTTGTTGCGCCAGAAAGAAAAAGATACGTGAAAACTGCTCTGCCGATGGTGATACCGGTAACGACACCCACCGCGCACTGAAAGTTTTGCAAGCCTGAATATATTCCGGGTCGTCATTTTGCCAGAAACAGATCGCATGATCGAAAGAATCAAAGAAATCCTTAATCACACCTTTAAGCAGACCAAAGTCATAGACCATTTGCCCATGATCTAACTTCGAGGCTTTTAACAGTAGCTCGACTTTATAACTATGGCCATGGATTGAACGCTTACAGCGATCTGACGTGCAGTTACGCACAATATGAGCATTCTCAAACTTAAATAACTTACGAATTAACATATGCCGTAATGTCGTCAAAAAATAGGTGAATTGATTTTGATTATAAAGCAAAACTACAGCTTTGAGGATTAATTTTGCTGTTCAGCCTGATAGGGAAAAGGGATCAAGCTGCTGTTCAGATTTAGACTAACGGTATAACTGAATAAGCCCTGACTAAAAGGGTTCCATACTGCGATAAGCCACATATACCTGTTTGTCCTGACGAACCAGATCACTACTGAACTGGCGCTTGCGTTCACTCAAGACCACTTCGATCTGAGCTTTAAAATAATTGGATTGCACTCCGAGCAGGCTATTAAACAGATTACGCTTGGCAGCATCGACTTGCGCAAACGGTTCGAGTGACCATAACTCAGACACATTAGAAAAGTGTTCCAAATTGGCCTGTCGCTGATCCAGCAATTGCTGTACCGCATTCACATCCAGTTTTTCATCCATACTGGCTAAAAGAAAAGCAGATGCTGTATTAATATTGACCGGACTTTCCTGCATCGGTGCAGCACTCAGATAAGGTGCTATCAGTTTGTACTTATTTTCTTCAAAACCACGTACCAGCTTTAATTCCTCTACGCTATGAAATTTTGCATTCGGTGGTAAAGCGGCATTCGGTAAGCCTTGATAATAATTAGATTCGGCACCCATACCTCCACTCACCAGCTCGTTTTCATCCTGCCAGTCAATTACGGCTTCACTGAGCTGCGCTGGCAAACCTGCACGTTTTAAAATCAGCTCGAACCATGCTTTGGCATTTTCATTGACGCTATCTTCAGCAGTGATCAGGCTATTTAAATTAAACTTGCCCGATTCATCCTGGATGATTCCGGAAACATAGCCGTCATCGACCGGAAAAGCCGGCATCGGCTGCGCCCAGGTTTCCTGTAGATGATCAACCTCTGCGGCATTTTCAGCATCATCCACCAGTAATTCAGAAAAAAAGGCTTCGGCACTTTTGGCATACATCAGCGACTGATTTTGCCGCATCAGATAGGCGGTACTTTCAGCAGTTGCAGCCTGACGCTGGGCAATCGTGGCTGCCAGAATAGTCGCCAATGCCACCATCACCAGAATGGTAATCAGTGCAATGCCCTGCTGCTGCTTCAGCCTCTGTTTATTCATTTTCATTTTTTATGATTCTTAGCCGGGTTGACCTGTATTCTGATTATCAAGCAAAAAGTCCGTATTTAATAAACTAAACAGCCACTCATAGCTGACGCCATTCACGGTTAAATTGATTTTAATGCCTTTGGGCAAGCGCTGTTTCTGCTCTCGCTGATTTAAATCCATAGAAGAATCAGGCCACTGTGTGAGTTCATTTGGATTCAGCACCACAACCTGAAATTGCTCAACGTCCGATAATAAAATACTGGATTCAGGTTGATCACGACCGGTCTGATTCAGGTTGCGATATTTCAGTCGATACAGTTTTTGTTCATCGGCCCGATACTGATATTCAATGCGTTCATCTGGCGAAATACCCTCCTCCAGAGGATCAGTCACGCCAGTTTTACTAAAATTAAAACGGCCATTTTGCAAAACCAGAGCCGGTTGAATATCACCATTGATATTGGCCGTTAAAGGGACTGCCTGTACCGTATCCCGTAAAATTTGCTGATAGGTTTGCTGTAACTGACCTAAACGCTGTTCATGTACTGCATTTTGATCTTTGGTTTTGACAATATAATCAAAAACTTTCCAGCCCAAAGCAGACAGTACCGCAAAGATTGCAATGGCAACCAATAATTCGACCAGGGTAAATCCTTTAGGCTTCATGGCGTATTGTTCATGCGATGATTAAAGAACATCAAGCTGCTGATCCCGGATGCAACTTGACCAGTCTCCTGATTGACCAGACTGACCTGTAGTTCAATACGTTGCACATTGGGACTGATCGTCGGTTCACTGCGCTTGTCAATTTGCCAGGTTTCGCCTTGCTGGGTCAGCTGTTTGGAGGCCGTACCATCCATCCATTGCTGATTGATTTCCATTTGAGCCACTTCGTTCAGGGCAACAAACTGTGCTTTGGTGCGCAGAATGGCATTCGAGGTTGACTGGGTATATTGCATCGCGACTTTGGTCAGCGTCATGGCTGCGGTGGCGAAAATTGCCAAGGCCACCATAACTTCCAATAAGGTAAAACCTGAGCGAGGATAAACGAAACAACGTTTCGTCCGAGCGCAAGATGACGAACTCTGTTTGGAGTACACACGATGAAGTCGATCAATACCAGACTTAAGCTTTATGATCGCACCAAATCCAGTATTCTGCTTGAAAGATCTAGATTTCATTGATTTTACCCAGATGATCCACCTCAATCGCAGAGCCGACTTCGCGATCTTCTAAAAAGAACTGAATCCGTACCGGCTTGACCTCACCATTCCCCAGCCAGATCAATTGAGGAGAATTCACCTGCGTCAGATCACGATTTTGCGCACGGGCATAACGCTGTTGTTCTAGCCCCTGAATCCGAAAAGACACATGATCCGGCAGCTTACGTAATTTAAATTCTGTATAACTCTGCCATTTTTCATTTTGCAGGTTCTGTTCAGTCTGCGCTGCTGAACGATATTCTACAATCCCATAACGAAATGGCGAGACATCGGTCGCGGGTTGCATATCAAGCGCCAGTATTCTGGACTGGTCATTCGCCTCACGCATGACCCGCTGCAAGTCTAATAACAAAATCTCGCGTGCCTGCATGGCCTTACGCTGATCGACACCACTGGTATTCAGCAATACCAGTGAGGCCATGATTCCCATAATCACAATCACCACCATCAATTCGATGAGGGTAAAGCCACGAACTGCGCTGTGAGATGATCTGATCATACTAAGCTCTAACCTTAGGCAAACTGCTCGGCAGAATGCACCTGCTTTGGCAAAGCCAGTGCTTGATCGATATAGGCCACGCGCAAGGTATCGCGTGAACCCAGATAACGCTGATAAAAACTGGAATTGAGAATTGCAGCGGCGCCATGGGTCAGTGACCAGATCGACGCCAGATAGTCACGCACCGACATGCGGCTATGAATTGAAACCAGATAACTTTCCGTCATGCGGATGATCAGGCGTAAACGCTGTTTGCGTACCTGATACAGTTCACTGAATAGATGCTGAATTCCCACGCCAGTCGTCGACAGACGTTCTTCAATCTGATGGAACAGCACCGTACGTTCCGGATGATGTAAATGGTGCAACATAAAGAAGGCCAGATGTTCAGGAAAAGCTTTATCACTATCCTGAATCATTTCCAGCAACATGCGCTCATTACGGATAATCAGCAACATATACAGTTCATCTTTACTCTGAAAATGTTTATAGAGTGTCCCTTTGGCCAGATCAAGTTCAGCAGCAAGCGCATCTAGCGTCATTCCTGCTTCACCATTTTCCAGCAGGAGCTGCTCTGCGACTTGAAAAATCAAGGTTTCTCTTGCTCGAAACTGAGCCTGACGATCCATCTTCACCCTATAAACTCTCTTGTACTTTATATAACTTTATTTACTTTAAATTTAGAAGATTTTCAAAGTTCTGCTTTGTGATAGAAGCCATTTCTTCTAGCGACTTATCATATACATCACAAAGCGCTTTGGCTACATAAGGAACGTATTTAGGTTCGTTAGATTTACCACGATATGGCATCGGCGCAAGATAAGGACTATCGGTTTCAATCAGTACACGATCCAGCGGAACCTGTTTGGCCACATCACGCAGATCCTGGGCATTTTTAAACGAGATAATCCCGGAAAATGAGACATAATAACCGCAGTCTAAAACCGCTTTGGCAGTTTCCCAATCTTCAGTAAAGCAATGCAAGATGCCATGCGTGGATTTTTCCGCACGGATAATATCCACGGTATCATGCTTGGCAGCACGGGTATGTACCACCACCGGTTTCTTAGTGATTTGCGAAGCATGGATATGACGGGCAAAGCAGGCTTTTTGTTCTTCGACAAAATCTGTACTGTGATAATAATCCAGACCGGTTTCACCGAGCGCCCAGACTTTTTCTGGTTGTGCCAGCTCGACCAGATATTCAGTCGTGGCACGCGCCATAGTTGCAGCATCTTCGCAAGGATGTACCCCGACGGTATAACCGACATCCGGGTGACGCGCGGCAATTTTCGCCAGCGCGATATGATCATCCAGATCGACCGAGATACTCATGAATCTGGATACACCCGCTTCACGGGCCTGTGCGAGTGCCTGATCCAGATCACCGTTATACGGCGTTAAATCCAGCATCGTTAAATGACAATGGGTATCTACAAACACAATGCGTTCCTACCACAGCTAAATGAACTACATAGTGTAACTTTTACGCCCTTCAGATTTAAGACCTGCAACCAGACGATCTGCTTCATTTTTGAAATAAACACCCTTTTCACCGCTTAACTGGATGCCAAAGCCTTGTGGCTTGATGCCATTCTGCTTTTGCGAGACCCAGATCACTTTACCGGTTAAAGGAATTTTCTGGGTCTGTTCAGGCAAAGTGGTCAATACAAAAACTTCTTCACCCAGCTTGACCGGCTGCTTGGACGGAATAAACAGTCCACCACCCCATACATAAGGCATATAGCTGGCAAACAGTGTTTCAATATCAGGAATATTGGCCTGAATAATACCGCCCATACGTGGTTGCATGTGATTTCCCCTTAATTAAAGATTCATCAGCTTGATAAACAGCTCATCGATCACCAGATTGCTTTGAACATTCTGCTCGAGATATTGCTTGGAACGCTGAAAATCTTCATAAATTTTAAAAAGTGCTGCTAATGAATATTGTTCGGCAAGCACATTAAACTCAAGATCAATGTTTTTCACCGTTTGATTGAGCTTGACACAAATTAAATCGGACAACAAGTATTCAAACATGGGAGCAAATTCACCAAAGCTCAGGCTTTTGTTCCATTTGGTCGCAATTGCAAGCGGCATATTTTTTTGCATCACCAGTTTTTGCCAGTCTTGCAGGAATTCCTGACGCAGTGGCAGCCAGGCACTTTGTGCAACCTCGAGTGCTTGCAAGGGCATCTGATTGGACAGGTTCATCAATAACTGTTGCTGGCTAGAACCTGCATCCGGCAACTGTGCCTGAACATAATCACTAAATTGTTCTGCAGAAATCCGGTCTAAGGCAAAATGCTGCAAGCGACTCCGTATCGTTGCAGGCAATTTTAAATAATGATCTGCCAGCAAAATAATGACCGTATTGTCACCGGGTTCTTCTAGCGTTTTCAATAATGCATTGGCAGAGGAGATATTTAAGGCTTCCGCAGGTTCAATTACAATCACTCGCCAGCCATCGACGGTCTGCTGCACAAAAGGCAACAGATCACGAATCTTTTCAATCTTGATTTTGGCATTCTGTTTTTTATTGTCTTCGTCAGTGCTGATATGCACATAATTGGGATGCGTATCAGCCTTGAGCCATTGGCAACTGCCACATTCGCCACATGCACCAGAAGACTGCCGATTCAGACACAAGACCCAAGCCAGAAACTGCTGGCTAAATGCCTCCTTGCCACAGCCTTGTTTGCCATAAAACAATAAACCATGCCCAAGCTTGGGAAAACGTCCGGTCAGCGTTTCCCAAACCTGTTGCTGCCATGGATAAATCTGTGCATTGACATCAAAAGGCATGTATTCAACTCTTCTTAAGCAAAATGAGAAAGATCCATTTGATTCAATCGATCCAGATCTTCTTGAGTATCCACACCCGGTGGCAAATTGGCTTCAGCCACGGCAATCGCAATACGGTGACCATTTTCCAGTACCCGCAATTGCTCTAGGGATTCCAGTTTTTCCAGACCCCCCATCTCCCAAGTGACATATTCTTGAAGCAGTTTTACACGGTAAGCATATAAACCTAAATGACGATAGGCCTGATTATGCAGTTTTGCTTCAGCCAGTTTCGCGCCATCACGGTCATAAGGAATGGTGGCACGGCTAAAATACAAAGCTTGATTATGTTTGGACATCACCACTTTAACAATGCTGTCACGCTTAAATTCGTCTAGTTGATGAATCGGCTCACATAGCGTCGACATCGAAGAATCCGGTTGATCTTCTAGAAGTTGTGCCACCTGTTTCACCAGTTGTGCCGGCAATAAAGGCTCATCACCCTGCACATTGACAATAATATCGTGACTGTCCCAGCCTTTGATCCGCGCTACTTCACTGAGGCGGTCTGTCCCAGAAGGATGATCCACCGAAGTCATCACCACATCAACACCTTCGGCACGACAAACCTCAGCAATACGCTGATCATCGGTCGCCACACACAAATCATCAAAACCTTGTACTTTTTTGGCTTGATCCACCACACGCAGAATCATGGGACGACCATGAATGTCCAGCAAGGGTTTACCCGGCAAACGTGAACTGGCAAAACGTGCAGGAATAACAATGTGTTTCATACTGAATAAGCCTTAAGAAATTTGAATACCGTATTGTTGTAACTGTTGCTGCAAGACCGTATAGCAGGCTGGCGATAATACTGCATCGACTGGCACCACCCAGATATCCTGCTTAAAATCGGGATATTGTTTCAGTAATGCCATAATCTTGACTGCGTCTTTTTCCGTGGTAATGATCGGATTGGCATCATCAAACTGTAGATCCTCAATGTCATAATCATGATGATCGGGAAATTCATGACACTGGAATTGTTCTATGCCCAGATTTTTCAGGGTCTGATAAAAGCGTTGCGGAAAACCGATTCCCACCACGGCATAAAAAGCCGACTGAGAATCGAAGATTTTATTGTTGTCTTGATTGAGTAGATAAGGCTGTGATGCAGCCAGATGCATATACAGCTCAGAACTTGGACTTGCCGAATGTTCAATTACCGTTCCTGTTTCCAAGCGTGTCACCGGTTCACGCAGATAGCCTTCCGGAAGCAGTTTTTGGTTGCCCAGACCGCGATTATTGTCCAGTACAATCCATTCAATCTGACGATTTAAAGCCCAGTGCTGCAAACCATCATCACAAATAATCAGATCCAACTGATGTCTTTGCAGTAACAGTTCAATACTTTTTTGCCGGTTTGGCCCTACGGCCATCGGCACGCCCGTCGCCTGTACAATCAAGGCAGGCTCATCACCGACGACCTCAGGCAAGGTATTAAAATCCACATAAGCCGGAAATGGACCTTTGCCGCCATAACCACGGCTAATCACCCCAACTTTTACACCTTGTTGAGTTAAATAATCAACCAGATGAATCAGCAAAGGGGTTTTACCACTACCACCGACAGTGATATTGCCAATCACCATGACCGGAACCGGAGCACTATAGCTTGTCTTGATCCCTTTCTGGTACAGCCAGCGATTGCTGACAAAACCTAAACGATACAAGCATGACAAAGGACGCAGCACCACCAGCCACTTTGCCTGTGCATTCCAAGCATCCTGAATGATTTGCGCCAATGCCATAACTTATTGTTCCTCAAAATTACGTTGATGCAGCTGATAATAAGCCCCATGCAATGCAATCAGTTCTGCATGAGTCCCTTGCTCGACAATACACCCCTGATCCATGACCACAATACGATCCGCATTTTCAATCGTCGATAAACGGTGTGCAATCACAATGGTTGTACGATCTTGCATGGCCTGATCAAAGGCACGCTGAATAAAGTATTCGGATTCATTATCCAGGGCACTGGTTGCTTCATCCAGAATCAGAATAGAGGCATTTTTCAAAATCGCACGTGCAATCGCGATGCGCTGACGCTGACCACCAGACAGATTTAAACCTTGAGCACCCAGTTGGGTATCATAACCTTTTGGCAGAGCCATAATAAAATCATGTGCATAAGCGGCTTTTGCTGCTGCAATAATATCTTCATCAGTCGCACCTTCGAGCTGACCATAGGCAATATTTTCCCGCACAGTCCGATTAAACAGCACCACTTGCTGATTCACCATCGCAATCTGGGTACGCAAGGCAGTCAGCTCAAAGTCTTCAATCGGTTTCTGATCCAGTAGAAGTTGACCTGAACTTGTATCCTGATAACGTACCAGCAGGTTCACCAGTGAGCTTTTACCGGCACCGGAACGCCCAACCAGAGCAACCGTTTCACCAGCTTTTACCTCTAAATTAAAATCACGAATGGCATGATGACCATCATCATAAAACAGGTTGACATCTTTAAACTGAATATTACCTTTTAAGCTATCGCTTAAAGTCCCGGTATTTTTTTCTTCGGGCATGTCCAGCAATTCAAATACCGAATGCGCTGCGGCCATACCCCGTTGAATTTTTTCATTGATATCTGTTAAAGCTTTGATCGGTCTTGCCAACATGCCCGCAGCCGTAATATAAGCCACAAATTCACCGGCAGAGGTATCGCCAAGGATCTGTGGACGCAAGGCAATAAACATGACAATACTGAGTGAAATAGACATGATCAGCTGAACCACAGGGCTATTCAACTGTTGCACAGCGACCATTTTCAAGCCACGACGCAAGTTTTCCAGCGAGTTCTGTTTAAAGCGTTCCTGCTCATAACTTTGGCCGCCAAAACCCTTGACGATCAGGTTGGCATTGACCGTTTCCTGAACCACATGGTTGACATCCCCCATGGTGTCTTGCACTTGCTGTGACAGTTTACGCATCCGTCTAGCCGCCTTACTGATCACAAAGCCAATAACGGGTGCAAAAATCAGGATACACATGGTCAGACGCCAGTTGCTATATAGCAGATAGCCTAATAGCGCAATCGTAATCAAACCTTGTTGCAACAGGGTTCTTAACGCTTCTGTTGAGGCAGCGGTCAGTTGTTCCACGTTATACATGATCTTGGCAGTAATATGCCCGCTGGTATTGTCCAGATAATACTGAGACGGTAAACGCAGCAGTTTTGCAAAAACTTCCTGACGGATATTGAACACCAGATTACGGGAAATCACCGCAGTAAAATAACCCCCCATGAATAATCCCAGCCCACGAAAGAACATCAGGACAACCACTAAAAATGGGAAAAGTGAAGTGAAACTCTGGTCTTTGTCTTGAATGGCCTCAATGATATATTCCAGTAATTTAGCCACAGAGACTTCTGTAGCCGCATTAATAGAAAAACCGAGCAGGACAAGCAATCCGATGCCCCAAAAGGGTTTTAAATAACTTAAAAGGCGAAGATAGACCTTAAAATCGTGCTTCACTAATAACCTCGGGTGGGTACTTTGGTACTGATATTAATATTGACAAAGCCGAGCTGCCCGGCCACATCCATAACGCGAATCACGTCCTGATGGCTGGCTTTCGCGTCAGCGGCAATGACGAACATTAAATCACGGCGTTCATTAGAAATCTGTTTAATTGCAGTATTTAAATCTGCGACTTCTTTACTGGCCAAGGATTGACCATTGACTGCATAATGACCATTGGCATCTACAATCACTTCAACTTTCTGATCATAACTTTTAGGCGGAACACCCTGCGCATCTGGTAAGGTCAAGTTCATACGGCTCATTTGGCTAAATGTTGTCGATAACAGTAAAAAGACCAGAATAAACAGCAAACAATCAATCATAGGGGTCAGATTAATATGCACATCTTCTACTTGGTTGCGTTTGAATTTCATCATCCGCCTCCTAGCTGGCTTTTTGCATATCTTGGTCTATATCTGCAATATTGCGATAAAAAAGATCCGCATGAAACAAGGTCGCCTGCTGTTCAAGCTCGGCCACATATTCCTGAACCAGTCGCTGGAAGTAACGATGGGCAAAAAGTGCCGGAATCGCAATCAGCATCCCGGCTGCTGTGGTAATCAAGGCTTTGGAAATACCTGGCATCATCAATACCGGATCACTCCCAGTCCCCACATCGATCATCAGAAAAGATTCGATAATCCCAAGCACAGTCCCCAACAAACCCAGCAATGGCGCCACAGCACTTAAGGTTCCCAGAAAGTTAATATTCTTTTCCAGATAACCAATTTCCTGCGATGCCATCACTTCCATTTGTGCACGGGCATACTGTTCGCCCTGCGGCTTGCTGGCATAGCCTGCTGCAAATACCCGGCCTAAAGTACTGTGCTTCAATTCTGTACTTTGTTGAATTTTTTGCATGACTTGTGATGCATTTTGCACTGGACTCATCAGAAGTGTAGACGGAAGTACCGCTTTCCTCTTCAGGCGAATCAGGCGCTCGATCGAAATCGCCAACATAAAGATAGAACACAAGACCAGTGGCAGCATGAGCCAGCCACCCGCTTTAACCAATTCCCACATCTAATTTATTCCCCAATAAAAAAAATATATAAATTATTCATCTTCTAAAATAGAAAGAATGCCATCCAGCTCTTCTAAAGAATGATAACTAATGACTAATTTTCCTTTACCTTGTTTGTTATAGTCAATTTTCACATCAGCACTGAAACGCTCTGAAAGGCGCTGGGTCAATTGCTGAATATCCGGTGCAAGCGCTTGTTTTACTTTTTCTTGTTTAGGTGCATT
This sequence comes from Acinetobacter sp. YH12200, assembly GCF_013418175.1. Taxonomy (NCBI): domain Bacteria; kingdom Pseudomonadati; phylum Pseudomonadota; class Gammaproteobacteria; order Moraxellales; family Moraxellaceae; genus Acinetobacter; species Acinetobacter sp. YH12200. The sequence goes on along the minus strand of NZ_VPCO01000010.1, from coordinate 38,080 downwards.
AAAATCACGGACTAACTGCTCGGTTTGACGAACAGACAAGCTTTTTTCAATCACGATATCAGCGACTTTGAGCTGGTCTTTTGCCTTCAGCGTTAGAATCGCACGCGCATGCCCCATATCCAGCAGGCCTTGCTGCATAAAGTCTTTCACTTCTTCAGCCAGACTGAGCAGGCGAAGTAAATTACTGACCGTAGTACGTGCCTTGCCGACTGTGTCTGCAATTTCCTGATGGCTTAGACCAAATTCCTCATGGAAACGTTGCAGAGCCATGGCCTGATCAATCGGATTCAGATCCTGACGTTGGATGTTTTCAATCAGAGCCAATGCAATCGCGACCTGATCCTGAAGTTCGCGCACAATCGCAGGAATTTCAGTCAGACCTGCCAACTGCGCTGCACGCCAACGACGTTCACCGGCAATAATTTCATAAGGATAGCGTTCGTCATCGACCGGACGAATCACAATCGGCTGCATAATGCCGTGTTTTTCAATCGATGCCGCCAGCTCTTGCAAGTCTTGCTCGTTGATATAACGGCGCGGCTGGTATTCACCGCGCTTGAGCAGGTTCACATCAATCTGTTTGAGCTGACCATGATCAAGACCTTGGGCTTCCATCTGTAATTTTTCTTTTTGAATTGAGCCTAGCAAGGCATCCAAGCCACGACCTTTAGCGAGTCCACGTTTCTTGACGGTCATGCTTTACTTCCTTTTTTCACTTTGCTTTTCTTTAATACTTCAGCTGCCAGATTTAAGTAAGCAACTGCACCCTTTGAGCTTTTTTCAAAATAAATCACCGGCAAACCGTGTGCTGGTGCTTCAGCCAGACGAATATTGCGTGGAATCACGGTGTCATACAGTTTTTTACCGAAATATTGTTCTAATTCTTCAGAGACATCACGGGTCAAGGCATTACGCGCATCATACATGGTACGTAATACACCGACTATTTGCAGGTCTGGATTCAATGCTTGCTGAATCCGATCGATGGTCTGGGTCAAATCAGCCAGACCTTCCAGTGCATAATATTCACACTGCATCGGAATCAGCACACCATCAACCGCTGCCAAAGCATTCACTGTAATCAGGCTCAGACTTGGCGCACAATCAACAATAATATAATCAAATGACTTTTCGACTTCTTGCAATGCATCACGCAGGATGAATTCACGTCCTTCTTGATCTGCAATTGCCAGCTCAACCCCAGCCAGATCACGGTTGGCACCCAGAACCTTATAACCGACCTCTGCCTTGGCGATCGCCGTTTCAATCGGCACTTCACCCAGCAATACATCGGTGACCGAATAGAGCAAGTCATTCTTTTGAATGCCCGACCCCATGGTTGCATTGCCTTGCGAATCCATATCGACCAGCAAAACGCGCTTTTTTAACACAGCTAAAGATGCCGCCAAATTTACTGCGGTTGTGGTTTTACCAACACCACCTTTTTGGTTTGCAATCGCAATAATTTGTGCCATGTTGCCCCCAATCCCTTTAAAATTCTTAAATACGTTTTAATAGCAGTAAATGACGCTGTTCGTCTAAGCGCGGAACTTTAAGTTCAATAATCTCACAACTAAATTCATTTTTTAAAGCAGTGACTTCATCTTCAGGAATTAAGCCTTTCATTGAGGCAATAATGGTCTGTTCATGCATATACGGTTTAGAGGCATCCACAAAGTCAGTCAGAGATGCAAACGCACGACTGGTAATCACATCAAATTGACCCAGCTCGTTAATGCTGTCTTCATTTTCTACACGCGTTTGCACCGCAATGACATTTTTAAGTTTCAGATCGGCAATAAACTGCTTCAGGAAACGAATTTTTTTACCGTTTGAATCGAGTAATACACATTCACGCTCGGGCTGACATAAAGCAATGATCATGCCCGGCATACCGCCACCCGTACCGATATCGAGCAGACGGCCCGCTGGCAGATCTTTTAGAATGCTGAGACTGTCCAGCAGATGCTTGACCAGCATTTCTTTCGGATCACGGATTGCAGTTAAATTATATGCTTTGTTCCACAGCACCAAAGCGTCCTGATACTTGAGTAATAAATTCAAAGCTTCTTGAGATAACTCTAAACCCAAAGCTTGGCTACCCTGCTTTAGTTCTTGAAAAAACATGTGCATAAACAATCTACGCTCGAAAAAGTTAGGTGGAAGTATACCGTTTTCTATATCTTGTCATAGTAGGCAGTGCTTAGTGAATATTCACTTAAACAGACTTAGCTTCACGGATTGCCAAATCTAGTGCCGTTAAACGTTCAGGCGTGCCGACATCTACCCAAATACCTGCCAGTTTAGAGGCAACCACTTGATGATTCAGCATCGCTGCCTTCAATAAAGGTGCCAAAGGACGCTTTCCAGCCTCTAAGCCTTCAAATATTTTTGGACTGATGACGGATACACCGCTAAAAGTCAGGTTTTCACCCTCGACCTGCCGATCAAAGGTATAAGCCTTCCCTTCTGCAAGGGTGAAATCACCCTCTGGATGTTGCTGCGGATTTTCGACCAAGACCAGATGTGCCAAATTATCGTTCAGATCAACATCTAATAAAGGTGCAAAATCCATTGTGGTCCAGACATCACCATTTAATAGGATAAAAGGCTGATTACCCAAAAGCGGCAAGGCATGAATGATCCCGCCTGCCGTTTCCAGACCTTCACCTTCATGTGACCACAGAATCTTGACACCAAACTGTGAGCCATCACCCAGGGCTTGTGCCAGTTTTTCACCGAGCCATGCAGTATTGATCACGATTTCAGTGACGCCAATCGCAGCCAGTTTCTCGATATGCCAGACAATCAGCGGCTTGCCACCGACTTCAAGCAAAGGCTTTGGGGTATGCAGCGTTAAAGGCCGCATACGATTACCGAGGCCTGCGGCTAAAATCATCGCTTTCATTTAGGCAGCCACCTCATATGAACCATATTTTGCTTCAAAAGCCGGCATCACTTTTTCATGCATAAACTGCATAAAAGGCTGCAATTCTGGATAAGGTTTAGATTCTTCTAATAAATACCACATCACCCGTGGTAAATCTTTTAAATAACCGGACTTACCATCACGTTCAAACAGACGCACAAAAATACCCAGAATTTTGATATGACGTTGAATCGCCATCATATCGGCATCTTTCTTGAACTGCTCAAAATCACGGTCTTCTTTGGCTGAGGCTGGCAATAAATTATAAAAGGCTTCAAACCAGCGATAGACACGATCAGCATTCCATTGCACATAAGCATCACGGGTAATCGAGATCAGATCGTAGGTATCCGCACCAATCACCGCATCCTGAAAATCAATCACACCGAGTTCGGTTTCATTGTCAATTTTCATCAGATTACGGCTATGAAAATCACGATGCACAATCACTTGTGGCTGCGCCAGCGCTGCATTGGCCAGAATCGCAAAGCTACGTTTGATCAAGGCACTTTCTGATTCAGTCGGCTGGATCTTTAAGGCTGGCAACATCCAGTCAGTCAGCAGCTGCATTTCCGAGATCAGTTTTTCATAAGAGTATTCCGGAAAATGTCCTTCTCCAGCAATTGATTGCAGTTGAATCAGCTGCTTAAAGCTTTGCTCATAATAAGCATCCACCGTCTCTTCATTCAGCAGATTGGAAAGCAGGACATCGCCAAAATCTTCGAGCAGCAAAAAACCATTTTCCAGATCTTTGGCGACAATATGCGGAACACGCACGCCATGCGCATCAAAAAATTCATCAATCGTCACAAAAGGCACACAATCTTCTTTTTCTGGTGGTGCATCCATCAGCATAAATGTTTTATTATTCAGTTTGATTCGTGCATAACGACGGAAGCTGGCATCACCTGCTAAAAAATGAGTTTCAAATTGATCTGAACCGAGTACAGAGGCAATCCAAGATTGTATCAATTGTTCGCGTTGTGTATTCATTTGCAATTAATTCTAATACAGGCTGAGTTTTTAAAGTGCTAAGTGTAGCTACTTATCAACTTTTTCTCTATGATGCGACAATAATTAATTGCGATAAAAGCATGATTGGTTAATGAGACAAATGAAGCATCACTTTAAAATCAACCCTCTAGCGACTGCGATCTTAACCCTTTTATGTGGCAGCTCAGCCTCAAGCTATGCTGCATCAACTGTCTCATCCGATGTAAATGCAGAACAACTCAAACAGCGCATTAATGAGACCTATCCAGGTGAAGCCTTCTTTTCACAATACTATGTCGATAAATCCTCGGCTGAAGCGCAGCAACGCCAGGGACAGTATTTAAGTTCGGCTTATTGTGAAGGTGCCTGGGTTACCCCGATCGCCCCAGATGCAGCGACTATTGCGCCAGACCAAGCCACCTCAACCATTACCGCCGATTATGGACATTACAATCCGGCAGGCGACTCCTATCTGGAAGGCAATGTGGTTATTGATCAGCAAGGTCGTCAAATCCGTGCCGAACGAGTGACCATTGATCAGACCCAGACCTATGCCAAAGCAGCAGGTCAGGTACAGTTAGCACAAGGCGGTCTGATCTCACAAAGTGATGATATTAATTATAATTTAAAAACCCAACAGGGCGATTTAAACAACAGTTTCTATATTGCAGAGCAGCAACATGCCCACGGTCGTGCAGAAAAGATTGCCAAAACATCGACTGATACCATAGAACTGGAAAATGCCACTTACTCTACCTGCCCGCCTGAGCAAAAGCCGACCTGGAAAATACAGGCAGAAAAGATCAAGCTGAATCAGGAAACCGGACGTGGTGAAACCCGCAATACCAAACTGTATGTCAAAGACGTTCCGGTATTGGCAATCCCTTATTTCAACTTCCCGATTGATGACCGCCGTACTACCGGCATTCTGACGCCAACTTTTGGTTTTACCAATGATGGCGGACTTGAACTCGGTGTTCCTGTTTATCTGAATTTGGCCCCACAGTATGATGCTACCCTCACTCCGCGCTATATTGGTGATCGTGGTGCCATGCTAGATGGCGAGTTCCGTTATCTGACAGAAAATTATGGTGAAGGTCGTATCTGGGGTGGCTATCTACCTTCGGATGAAAGTTATGATAATGAGGATCGTAAAAGCTTACATTACTTGCATAATTGGCAGATCAACGATCAGTTCTCGACCAATCTGGAATATAATTACGCCTCAGACAAAGATTACTTTGCCGACCTGGACAATAACCCGAACTCAAAAACTGACTTGAACCTGCGCCGCGCCTGGGAAGTCAATTATAAAAATGGTATTCCCGGCTTAAAGGCACAATTCAAAGTCGAAGATTTCCAGACACTCGATCCCACTGTACTGGATGAAGATCGTCCTTATGCACGTTTGCCGCAGCTTTTAGTCAATTATAAAACTGGCAATCCACTCGGATTACAGCTTGAGTTTAATAACGATACTGCTTATTTCCAGAAGGACCTGAGAAATTTTGCTGATATCCCTCAAAATGATGACAAGATTTATCAACCAAGTGGCACCCGCATCTATAACGACTTTTCGGTGCGTTATAATCACTATAACCCGTGGTCGTTTTTTATTCCGGAAGCATCTGTACGCAACATCAATACCTTCTATGATGAGAAAACCCGAGACCGTGGTGGTTCTAGTGAAAGCCAGTCCATTGTGGTGCCACAATTCACGCTGGACACCGGCTTAATTTTCGAAAAAGAAGGCACCTATTTACAGACCTTAACGCCTCGTCTGTTCTATGCCTATTCACCTTATGAAAACCAGCAGAATCAACCTAACTTTGACTCAGTCGTCGCTTCGATTAATTATGATCAGCTTTTCAGTGCACGTCGCTTCTATGGCAACGACCGCCTGGAAGACAACAACTTTGCCTCTTTAGGCCTGAGTTATAGCCTGTTTAATGAAGAAGGTCTGGAACGCCTACGTGCGAGTGTCGGTCAAAGTTTCTTCTTTGAAGATCGCCGTGTCACACTGGAACAGGATGCAGACAAATATGACCGTGAAAGCCATACAGGGCCTGTCATTCAGCTCACCAGTCAGCTATCGAATAATGTCCATGTCAATTTAAACTCCAGCTGGATGTCGAATGGTCAAAATGCGCAGCGTGATGTGCAGGTTTATTATACTGGCGATCAGGGCAATCTATACAACGTCGGCTATTTCTATCGTAAAGACATTCCGAACCGTCAAGACCGTTATGATCATATCGTCGGCTCCTTTATTCAGCCGCTTGCCAACAACTGGCGTCTGGTAGGACATGCGCAGTTTGACCTCGACAATAGTGTCGCACGAGAATATTTACTTGGGGTCAACTATGAGTCATGCTGTTGGGGAGTTTCTGTATATGGTCGTTCATATTACAATGACTTAGACGACGTTAATGATTCAAACGTCAAAGCCAAACGCGCCATTATGGCCGAGGTCAGCCTGAAAGGCTTAGGTGGGTTAAGCAGCAAACTCACCTCATTACTAGAAAATCGCATTCTAGGTTTTAACAATATCAATCAAACTTGGACAGAACGTTAATGAAGACAAAACAGTTAAAACAAATTTTTAAAGCGACTGCACTTGCGCTATGCCTTTCTTCAGCGATGACGACGTTTGCTGTTGCCCAACCTAAAGATGAAGTTGTAGCTGTGGTCGACAATAGTATCATTCTGCGTAGTGATCTGGCTCAAGGTGTGGCCGAGATTTCTCATCAGCTGCAAAAGCAAAATCAGACAGTTCCACCCCAACAATTTCTTGAGCAACAAGCCTTAGAGCAGCTCATTATTCGTCAGGCACAACTTGAACAAGTTAAACGCTACAATATTCGTCCCGATGAAAAATCCCTGAATGACGCAGTACTGAAAGTTGCCCGTGATTCGGGCTCAACCAGTCTGGAAGCTTTCCAGCAAAAACTGGATGCCATGGCGCCCAATACCTATGCTTCTTTACGCAACCGTATTGCGGAAGATTTAGCGCTGAATCGTTTACGTCAACAAGTCGTGACTTCACGGATTCAAATCACAGACCAGGATGTTAAAAACTTCCTAAATACCCCGCAAGGTCAGGCTTTACTCGGCAGCCAGGTACATGTGCTGCATTTACGTGTAAGCGGCGAAAATGCGGAACAGATTGCTACACAGGTAAAGCAAGAGCTGAATACCAGCAATGATATTCAGGCGATCAGCAAAAAATACAGCACTGGCGGCATTAAAGTCGAAGCTGCTGACATGGGCGTGAGAAGCCTGTCAGAAATTCCGGCAGAACTGGCTGCACGTGTCACGACCCTACAGCCAGGTCAAACCTCTGAACTCATTCCGGTTGCTGATGGGGTACATGTACTCAAGCTACTAGAACGTAAAGGTGGCGAACAAAAAGCCCTGGTTCCTCAATACTTGACCCGTCACATCCTGATTCAACCCTCTGAAGTAGTCAGTCCGGAAAATGCCAAACAGATGATTGACAGTTTATATAGCCGCCTGCAACAAGGCGAAGATTTTACTGTTTTAGCTTCAACCTTCTCCAATGATACCGGTTCAGCACGTGATGGTGGCAGTCTTGGCTGGGTAAGCCCTGGGGTAATGGTGCCTGAGTTTGAACAGCAAATGAAAAGCACCCCAGTGGGGCAGTTCAGTAAACCGTTTCAATCCCAGTTTGGCTGGCATATCCTGCAAGTCAGCGAAACACGTCAACAGGATATGACAGAGGAATATCAAGAACGTATGGCCCGTCAATTACTTGGTGAACGTCAGTTTGATGCCGAGCTGGACAGCTGGTTACGTGAAACACGTAGCAATGCCTATGTAGAAATCAAAGATCCACAACTGGATCCTAAACGTAATCGTTAAGCCCAGATCCATTTTAAAAAGCCAGCGCTAGATTGCTGGCTTTTTAATTTTTATCCATGCAAAACTTACAGGCATAAAAAAACCTCTCGATGAGAGGTTTTTTTAATTTTCAGACTCGATTAACGATTATTTTCGTCGTCTTGAGTATCTTCAAATTTAGTATCGTTGTCAAAGCCAGCGCCTTGACCACCAAAGCCACCTTGACCACCGAAGCCAGCACCTTGACCCCCACCGAAGCCGCCTTGACCACCAAAGCCACCACCTTGACCACCAAAGCCAGCGCCTTGACCGCCACCGAAGCCACCTTGACCACCGAAGCCAGCACCTTGACCGCCACCGAAGCCACCTTGACCACCGAAGCCAGCGCCTTGACCGCCACCAAAACCACCAGTAGCACCTTGACCGCCAAAGCCAGCACCTTGTGGACCAGCAGGCGCACCAGCAGGACGAGGATTACGTGCAGGCACTACAGTTGAAATTGCATGCTTATAAACCATTTGGCTTACTGTATTTTTTAATAAAACCACGTATTGGTCGAAAGACTCGATATGACCTTGTAATTTAATACCGTTTACCAGGAAGATAGATACTGGGATACGTTCCTTACGGAGAGAATTCAAGAATGGATCTTGTAAAGTTTGACCTTTAGACATGTTATAACTCCAAAAAAAAATTAAAAATCAGCGCAAAAACTATCTCTATTTTTCAATTAAAAATTATAAAAAAGATAGTCCCTAAATTTTGCTTTATCCGTGACAGTTTCGCAAGTCTTGTTGAGCCTGCTGTAGCGTAAAATATGTTGTAAATTTATGCTTTTCTTGCAAAGACCTCAGCCACGTATATTGACGTTTTGCAAGTTGTCGTGTCGCAAATAAAGCTTTATCCTCCATTTCCTGTTGCTTTTCCTTGGTTTTGTCAGCATTTTTTAAGAATTCTATAGCTTGACGGTAACCTACCGAACGCATAGAAGGTAGATTTTCATTGAAATCGTATTTTTCAATCAAACTAACAACTTCATTTAAAAAACCGTTTTTCCACATCATTTGCAGACGTTGTTCAATACGCCCGTGTAATTCTAACCGATCTGGCATAAGTGCATAGTTATAAAAACTGTAACGATATGGTAAATTTTTAGGTTGCTCTGCCTGTAGTTTTGTAATCGGCTCACCGGTCAGTTTAAACACTTCTAAGGCACGAATAATACGCTGCTTGTCACTAACCTTGAATTTCTCCGCAGCAACGGGATCTACGGCACTTAATTCTGCATAAACAGTCTCCCAACCTTCTCGCTCGCCTTTGGCTTCAATTTCAGCACGAATCGTATAGTCGGCACTGGGCAGATTATCTGACAACCCCTCAAGTAAGGCTTTAAAATACAGCATGGTTCCGCCCACCAATATCGGTGTTTTACCACGTGCATGAATATCATCAATTAACCGGCAAGCATCTTCAACAAAGTTTGCCGCAGAATAGACTTCAAGCGGACTGATAATATCGATCAGATGGTGCGGATAGCGCGCCAGTTCCTCTTTAGAAGGCTTGGCTGTTCCAATATCCATTTCCCGATAAACCAGCGCAGAATCGACTGAAATCAGCTCGAATTTTCCCTGCTCATACAGTTCACATGCCAAAGCGGTTTTGCCACTTGCAGTTGGCCCCATTAAATTGATGACCGGCAATTGATTGGACATGTAAAACTACTCTCCTCGAGCAAAAAGTTTGTCTAGTTTATTCAATGGAAAAGCGCGCCAAGTCGGACGGCCATGATTACATTGACTGGCAAATTCAGTGTGTTCCATCTGACGCAGTAAAGCATTCATTTCAGACAGGCTTAAAATGCGATGCGCACGTACTGCACCATGACAGGCCATACCTGCCAGAATCTGGTCACGTTTCTGCAATAGACCCTGTACCTGATCATTCGGATCCAGATCATTTAACAGCTCGGGAATCAGTGCATCAAAATCTGCTTTGTGCAAAATGGCAGGTACGCCACGCACAATCACCTGTTCATCACCATACTGGTCAATTTCAAGCCCCAAACGCATTAACTGCTCTTTGAGTTCTTCGACCCGCATCGCCTGCATTCGAGTGATGTTGACCACTTTGGGAATCAGCAATTGCTGTGATGTCCAGAATTCAGGTTTATCCCAAGCCGATTTCATTTGCTGCAAGACAATCCGCTCATGTGCTGCATGCATATCCACAATGATCAGCCCTTCGGTATTTTGTGCCAGAATATAAATCCCATGTAACTGGGCAATCGCAATCCCGAGTGGATGTTCATCGACTTTGGCCTGTATATGACTTTGCAAGGCTTGCTCTGCAACTTGTGGCTCATAGGCAGACGCTTGATCACGCAGCGGTGCCAGATAGCTTTGCAGGGCATTATTCAGCTGCTGCGAGCCTGCATAAGACGCATTATAGTCTCGCGCATAATGTACCGTTTGCGGCCGCGAAGATTCAAAGTCGGTCAGGACATCCGATGCCTCATTTTCATCTTTAGCAGCTACAGGTAGGTTAGAGGATAATTGCTGCTGCGCATGCGCAGTCTGGTGCAGGCTAAACTGTTCCTGATAACGCGGTTGCGGTACAAGTGCAACAGGTTCATCATCAACTTTCATCGCAGTTGCTAAATCAGCAGTTGCCGTCTGGAATTGTGCCAGAGTTTCTTTGGCATAATGCCGTACAAACTCATGTACTTCACGCTGATTCAGAAAGCGAATTTCATGCTTAGTGGGATGGACATTGACATCAACATTTTCAGGATCAACTTCTAAAAACAGCAAATAAGCCGCATGTTGATGGCCATGCAAAATGCCATCATAAGCCATCCGCAAGGCATGAGAAATGGTTTTGTCTTTGACAATCCGGCCATTGACATAGACATATTGCAAGTCGGCCTGTGCACGCGCATCTGAGGGATGACCAAGCCAGCCTGATAAACGCATGTTTATACTGTCAGCATCGATCCAATAAGCATTTTCAGTGAACTGACGACCCAATAACTGCTGTACCCGCTGGAAACGTAAAGCACCGCTGTCCGCCACGGGTAAATTCAGCTTGATGCTTTCATTATGTTCCAGCACAAACCGGATATCAAAATGCGTCAGTGCCATACGGCGTACAATTTCTTCAATGTGGCCAAATTCAGTGCCCGGTTTCTTTAAGAATTTACGCCGCGCAGGCACATTAAAAAATAAATCCTGAACCCGGATATGCGTCCCTTTCGAAGCCGCGACCGCTTGAATCTGCTGATGATCAAAAGCCGTACCGTTTACTTCTACCTGATAACCAATGCCATCCTCATTTTGACTGCTGATCATGGTCAGGCGTGAGACTGCTGCAATCGATGCCAGCGCTTCTCCACGAAAGCCTAAACTGCTGATCGCATACAGCTCATCGGCACTCTGGATTTTGCTGGTGGCATGACGCATGACGGCCAATGCCAGATCTTCAGCATGAATACCACGGCCGTTATCCATAATTTCAATTAAGGTACTGCCACCCTGTTCCACCCGGATGATCAGCTCGGTCGCACCCGCATCAATCGAGTTTTCCAGTAATTCCTTGACCACGGATGCCGGACGTTCAATCACCTCACCTGCAGCAATCTGGTTGGCCAGCGCAGGATCAAGGGCACGGATACGGCGTAGGCTTAAATCATTCGACATGTGAAAATTGACGCTCCAAAGCCTCTCGCAAAGCAAGATTAGAGGAAATCAGGCTTGCAGTACGGGTCAGTTCATCTTCAGATTTTAAAATTTCAATAATCAGGTCAGCTTGCGGAATTTCATCGCCACCTTTGGAGGGCCATTCAAATAAAAATAGCGCATTCGGAGTTTCCAGATAATCCCGGATTCCCATCAATTCGAGTTCATAGGGGTCATTCAGACGGTACAGGTCAAAGTGAAAAATATCCTGCCCATTGATCTGATACGGTTCGACCAGCGTATAAGTCGGACTTTTCACCGAACCTTGATGACCCAGCTGTTGCAAATAATAGCGCGTTAAGGTCGTTTTTCCTGCCCCCAAATCACCGATCAGATATACGACTCCCGCAGGGAAATTTTCGGCCAGAACCTTGGCCAGTTTCTGGGTATCGTCTTCATGATTTAAAGTAACATTAAATGAATAAGGCATATTACTCACGACATGATGCAAAAGAATAAATATGATAGCATCGCCACGCTTTAAAAGCCTATTCACCTGTGTGAGAAACTGTATTTTTTCACCATTTCTGTTTCTGAGAGGTTGATCTGCCTGCCATGCATCCGACTGTTGAGTTTAATCCGCCCATGTTAAATGGGGTCAGTGCCAGTAAAGTGTTCTTGCAGGATAGTCTAGATGCACCCCCGACAGTTTTTGCTTATTTATGCACGCAATTTGCGCATATCGCAGCAGATGAATGGCAAGCCCGTTTCGCCAAAGGTCTGGTCTATGATGCGCAGGGCCATCAATTAAGCACAGAAAGTCCATTTCAGGCCAATAGTCATTGTTTTTATTATCGATTTTTGGCACATGAAGTGCATGTTCCTTTTCAACATCAGATTTTATTTGAAAATGAGCATTTCATGGTGATCGATAAACCGCACTTTTTGACCATGAGTCCGACCGGTCAGTATGTACAGGAAACCTTGCTGGTTCGTCTCAAAAAACAAACAGGCAATGAACATTTAACACCGATTCACCGGCTAGACCGTGAAACGGCCGGCGTGGTTCTCATTTCAAAATATGTAGAATCTCGTGGCCTGTATCAACAGATGTTTGCCACACGGCAAGTGCAGAAGACCTACCATGCGATTGCAGCATACAAGGCTGATTTAGAATTTCCATTGATCACACGATTAAGAATGGAAAAAGGTCAGCCCTTCTATACCATGCAGGTGGTCAACGGCGAAGCCAATAGCGAAACGGCAATCCAGCTGTTAGAACATAATAAAGAATGGGCCAAATATGAACTGAAACCACACACTGGCAAACAGCACCAATTACGCGTGCACTTGAATCATCTCGGTATTCCAATTCAGAATGATCCGTTTTATCCACGGATAGCGCACAAAGCCGAAGATGATTTTTCTGCCCCTTTAAGCTTATTGGCCCAACATATTCAATTCATCGATCCGATCACGCAGAAAAGCATGAATTTCAGCTCCAGACTTGAATTGACACTGTAAATCGCTTGTCATTACAGATTATTTTCTGAAATCGCTCGCTTTAAGATTGAATTTCAAACGTAATTGATTAGAATAAAGGCGAAAAGTTAAGTAATTTAAAGCTTTAAAAATATTATGAGAAAAACTGAAGTTTATCAAATTCGCTTGGACTCGCAAGAGAAGAAACAAGCCTTTGCGGTATTTAAGCAATTGGGGATTACGCCAGCTCAGGCCGTGCGTCTTTTTTTCAAACAGGTGGTGATTACCAAATCGATCCCCTTCTCGATTGAAAACCAGAATATTAATCTGGAACAACTGATCCGACTGCGCAAACTGAAGCAAAATGAGATCCAGAATGGGCAAAGCAGCTTGCCAAATTCAACACTCAATTCTCTGGATGATCAGGAAATCCAGCTCGATGATGATCATCTGGATTTATTTGAAGAACTGAATGCCATTTTAGGTGAAAGCGACAAAATTTAACATTGTTGCATTTCCGAACAATTTCTAAAGCCGGCCACTGACAAACTTCGCTATGCTTGATGCTGATAATGAATAAAAAATTAGCATGGAGGATGCAATGCTCGTACGACGCGCTCAATCAGCAGACCTGAATCAGCTTGCGATATTATTCGATGAATATCGACAATTTTATGGCACCTCCTCTAACCCCGAACTCTCCTACCAATTTTTAAAACAACGTTTTGAAGATGGACAGACCGTCATTTTCATTAATACCAAAGATGATACTTTTACCGGCTTTATTATCCTGTATCTGGGTTTTTCTTCGGTGGCCTGCTCGACCTATTATATTCTGGATGATGTCTATATCACCCCGATATTTCGGCGTCAGGGTGCAGCCAGACAACTGATTGATACCGCAATTTTATTTGCCAAACATGAACAGGCCTTAAGAATTAGCCTGGAAACCCAAAAGAACAATTACCAATCGCATGAATTGTATGAATCTATGGGATTTATTAAGGATAATGAGTTTCAGACCTATCATTGTTTCCTGAGATAAAATCTGATCGTTCAAATAAACTTGAGAAGAATAACTCAATTATTCTTCTGAACGAAATTTTGCCAAAGCCACCTGTTCTGCATTTAAATAGATCCATTCTCCTTCAGCCAGCTCAGGCAGAGCCAAAGCACCAATTTGAGCACGATGCAATTGCTCGACTTTATTTCCGACGGCTGCCAGCATGCGTTTCACCTGATGATATACCCCTTGATGAATGCTCATTTGCAGACGGCTTTCAGACAGACGTATCACTTCAGTGGCTGCAAAAATACCTTTTTCATTGCGTAGCTCAACGCCTTGTTCCAGTTGCTGTAGCTGAGCATCAGTGACTGGATCTGCCGTTTGCATTTGATAAACTTTGGCCACATGTTTTTTCGGATGTGTTAACGCTTGCAGAAACTGGCCATCATCAGTCAACAATAACAGTCCGGTGGTGTCCTGATCCAGACGACCCACGCATTGAATGCCACGATTCAGCAACATCTCATCAAACAGATCAAACACACTAAAATGATGCGTGGCCTGATGCGAACACTCATAGTCCTGCGGTTTGTTTAAAGCGATATAGACTTTCTCTCGATAGCGATGGGCCTTGCCATAGACCTCGAAGTCTAAATCATTCAAATCCAGTTTATGTTTAGGATGATCAATCACTTCATTCTGGATAGAAACAGCACCATTTTTAATCAATTGCTGACAATGCTTGCGGGAACCGAAACCTTGTGACTGCAACATTTTTTCCAATAGCATCTGCTTAAACCTGTATCGCGTGAAGAGTTGTGCATTCTATCCTGAAACACACCTAAATTGATTGCTTCGCTTATTTTCTTCGTATCACCAGCTGAAACGCTCTACAATGGTGGCATTTTCCATGTTTCCTCTCCCGCCCATGTCACAACTCGATTTAAATTTGATGGTTCTTTTGGTATTACTGGCCTGTGGTATATTCAGTCACAATAGTGCTGTCACCATCGCTGCAGCGGTACTGATTGTTCTTAAAATTACCCCGCTACACGACCTGTTGCCTTATGTACAACAACATGGTTTGAATATTGGAATTATTATTTTAACCATCGGGGTATTGGCACCGATTGCGAGTGGCAAAATTGCCGGAGAAAGTATTCTCAAGTCATTTCTCAGCTGGAAATCTTTACTGGCCATTGCCATTGGTGTTTTTGTGGCTTGGCTCGGTGGCCGCGGTGTGAAACTGATGTCGAATCAACCGGATATTGTCGCGGGCTTATTGATTGGTACTGTAGCAGGTGTGGCGGTGTTACGCGGCGTACCTGTTGGGCCGCTGATTGCAGCCGGGATTTTATCTTTATTGATTGGTACACAATAGATTCAAATCATCAGCACGCATCACCAGTATGCAAAGATTTCTCAAAAATACATCACATGACCTATAATATGCAGGTCATCTATTGATTACCTTGCACCAAGCTTTAAAGCAGTGTTTCAAGCTTGCTCAGGATATGTCATCAGATCAACGGAAGATTCATCTTGGTTATAAGCTTTCCAAGCTAAAATAAAGGTAATATAAAAAAATAGAATGATCTTTAACAAGCTGTGACCTGATAAAAATTTGAAATTTACTGCATGACAAATCCGAGCCTAATCTTTTAAGGCATAAACCAAACTTTCTATCATCTCGCCGTTTTCCAAATATACTTTAACCGGAATCCGTTGATATTCATCACCTTCAAACGCATCCAGCTCTTCCCAATATTGGGGAAGATGCTCAGATATAAATACATAACCCTGAACAGTCTCGCCCGAATCACTGAGCTGAATGCCCGGGCTACCAAATTCAGCCCCCCAGCCACGCTGTTGCAAATGCCCACGGATATAAGCGGCTTTCCAGCTTCCCCCAATCCGCTCCATGACATGGGCATTGGGTTGCTGCGGACGAAGCGTGCCGTATACGAATAAACTATGCATCTTAAAAGTTCTGAAGGATCATTTCGGGGATTACTCTACAAATAACAGTGCCAGACGGACTTGGTCATAGGCCATTTTAGGCGTGGTGAGTTCTACAATCGGGCGCAACTTAATCGAGCCATCATCATTAAAATGCTCAGCACTTTGACGTTTGGTTAAGCGTTTATAAATTTTACGCACCTGCTCCACCACTTCCTCACCCGGATGAGCCACCGAAATATCCAGTCCCTGCTCTTTGTGTAAACGGCCTAGATGATTAATGATTGTCGCTGGCGTCAGACCACGTTCAGTCGCGATATCCACAACTTCATAGCCTTCTTCAAACAGTGCTCGGGTTTCATCCAGTGTGGCAGTGGCATAACTCTGCTTCGTGCCACTCTTGGAAATTTTCTTTTCATTGCGCTGGATTTCTGCTTCATTCAATGTGCCACCGCAGTGACGAATAAAGGCTTTATGCTGCGCAGTCAAATCGACATTTTCAAAATTCGCTTCGGCTTCATCAGAAAGTTCCTGAAAACGACGATCAGCTTTAATCGCTAAACTGTCAAGTTCCAAAGCCTGCTCATTAAAGCCTTTTAAACGTAAGCCATTTAAGCTTTTCAACCTTGACAGCGCCACATAACCTTGACCTTTCTCGAAAGTATGACTCAGATCAATTTCTGCTGCTTCCAAGGTCATCCCTTGAGATTTATGAATGGTAATCGCCCAGGCCAAGCGTAAAGGAATTTGCTGGAAACTGGCAATAGTCTTACCAGCTTCATTGTCTACCGACCAGGTTTCCGGCTCCACCACCAAGGTCGTGCCATCGGTCAGTTTTACTTTGGGCAGCACACCATATTCATCGTCTTCTTCAAAACTGATCACTTCACCCAGACTGCCGTTGATATAGCCCATATCAAAGTTATTTTTTACAAACATGACTTTGGCATGCTTTTTCAAGGTTAAGGCTTCTGGTGCACGTACTGAAGATTTTAAAGTTTCAATCAGCTTTTCATTGCCATCACACTGGGCATCAAACTGGCGCGGATCATTGTCAATTTCATTCAGATGTTTAAAGTTAAGACTATCCACATCCATATTATGGGTATACAGACGCGTATAGGTATCGCCGATTTCTTGATGTCGGGTTGCCTGTAAAGCCGTGCGATGTTCATGGCTAATCGCCTGCGCACGGATCGCATTCAGGATGTCATTCAGATAATCATTGCCCTGACGATGCTGCTCGGTCAGATAACAGACCCGAAACTTGGCTTCTACCCAGGCTTCCGACATAAAGCAGAATTTATCGCGATTACGCTCGTCATTCTTACCGACTGGCGGCAACTGGAAAAAATCCCCGGCCACAATTACCTGAATACCGCCAAAGGCTTCATCACTGTCCTTAAAATATTTCAGCACCTGATTGACCAGATTCAGCTGCTTGGCATGCAGCATGGAAATTTCATCAATAATCAGAACTTGGGCATTTTCCAGATGTTCTTTTAAGTATTTACGCTCTTTCATGCGCTTTAAGTCATCTTCGGACAAAAAGTCTTTAATCCCAATGCCGGCCCAGGTGTGAATGGTCATACCATTCATATGCGTGGCTGCAATACCGGTCGATGCTGTAATCGCGACGGCGACTTTACGCGCTTTTAAATAATTAATATATTGATTCAGCGTATAGGTTTTTCCTGCACCCGCAGAACCGGTTAAAAAGACATTTTCTCCTGCTTTGAGTAACTTAAGGGCAGTTTCCTGTTTCATAAGAGCAATACCGTGAAAGAACGGCTATAGCCTAACGATTTTTGGCAGAAAAGTTAAGCGTCATGGCGGAAAACCACTTAATCTTGCACTTAAGCCTGCAAGTTGAGCCAGTTGATAAAATGCATCGCGATATTGCTATATTCAGCTTCTGCCTTTTGATTGTTCGGATATTCCAACTGATCGAAGATCACTTGCCCATTGACGATTCGACAGCCCAGAATTAAAGGTAAACGCACATCCGGATGCGACATGCGAAAGGCCACATATTGCCCTTCAATAATCTGCTGGGCATAACTGGCAGCCAGACAGTTCCTGAAAACCTTGGATTCTTCCAGAATACGATCCAGATTTTTAAGCTCCTCAAAACGCCAGTTGAAATATAATAAAAATGAGGCCTGCGTCAAAGGTGACCAAGTTACGAGCGCAAACTCTTTTTTCAGCTTGGCCATCATTTCCTGCTTCTGAATCTGATCATGCCAGATCACGGCCTGAGCGAATAATCCACTCCAGCTGAGGTTTTTCGGAATCTCGTTATGACTGGAAAAATATTCCACCAGATAGTCACGCACATAACTGTCAAATACAGACTCACGCACATGTCCACTGTGTAAATAAAACAGCTGTCTAAATTCGACAAAAGGAATCCGATAGCGCTGCAACACATGATAGAAATCCCGATTCTGCTGGCTTTGAGGCTGAATATAGGTCAAGACTTCTTCTGGAAGATGTGTGGTAATTTTATATAGATGCTGCATATATGCCTGCATCACCCGGCTCAGTTGCAAATAGACTTTCTTGGTGATCTGATCATCCATTTTGACCACGTTACGCAGCAGTTCTATCCATTCGTCCAGATACAGAATCGAGGGAGTGATGGCAATCCGCTGATCATCCATCGATTGGCGTGTGCCTTTTAAGACCACCGCCTGATTATGCTGATGTTGAAACCAGTCATGCTGGATTGCATATTCATGCATGCTATGAATAAACAGTCGCGCTGAGACATATTGAAAATATTGTAAGGTCGCCAGAATAATCTGCGGATGAATATGATGGCTGTCTACAAAACTTAAGGCCGTCACTGCCACCCGCACGCTGCTGTGCTGAATATTGCTACTGATCCAGTCCAGTACTTCGGCTGGTTGCCTGAAAATCCAGTTCACTGCACGATGACAGTCAAATAGTGGTAATCGGGCCACCTTTTTTTGCCATAAATAGGGATGATTTTCCAGAAAATTTCGTTTGGCTAATAAGTCATCGCGATGCCAGACCTCACGGTTCATCAAACGGACAAAACCGAGCAGGTGGCTCTGCTCCTCGGCATGTCGATACAACAGCCGAATATCATCGCTGTGATCATTCAGTTCATGTAAATTAAAACGCTCTTCAAAAGACAAGGACATAATCCGAAACGTCGCCGGATGCAAAAACTGTGCGGCACTAAAACAGAATTCATCCAGAGTGTCCATTAAGGACTGGATGGACAGGAACTCATCCTGCTGTAGAAATGCCAAAGAAAAAGCCTGTTGCAAGCTTTCAAGAATTTGCGGGGGAATATCCTGTTCGTCCAGAACAACGTTTTGCATGACTGGTGTTGTATACAACCCGGCCTCTATTAAATGATGATCAATAATCTCAGCCTGAACCACCGACATCTGTCGCAGGAATGCCAATACCCGTGCTGGGCCATTTACCGCTTCATAGACCTGGTTCAGAATCAGTTTGCGTAATTGCTTGGCTTTGTCACGTAAATACAGCGAATGCTGCGGTTTCAAGTCCCCAGTCAGGAAATAGATATCCTGTAAAAAAAATTCTTCTAGCGCTTCTGCTTTGTATTGCTGAAAATAAAAATGACTCTCGACCAAAACGGGTACAGTTCCGGAGTCCAGTGCATATGCAGTATAAAACTGGATATAGAACAACCCGTCCAGCAATTCAATCCGGTATTGACCCTGCTTAATTTTTAATAGATTTTGTGCAGTCAGATGACCAATCATCGCCATCTGATCCAGATAAAGCTGGTTCAACTCCGGAGAAATCCGCAAACATTGTTGTGCCAGCAATTTTAACGGCGCTACCCAACCACCCTGTTCCATATACGCACCTATTTATTTTATTTTTATATTGAATCATGTTGAGCCCTCGACCATCGATCAGTGACTATTTGACCATACATTATGGCAGTACTCGCACAATAAAACAGCACTGCAGGATGACTTCTAAATATAGCGCATCTCAATATGTCACAACTTGGATTTACAACGAGGATTCGGTTGCCTGCTGGTCTTGCTGACGCTGCACAGTGAGCGCTGCCAACCCCGTATAAATATGCTGTTGCAAGCTATGCCGAAACTCAACCAGCTCTTCTTGCGTCTGCACCTGAGCAATCGATAGTCGTGGCATAAACTGAAAATAAAAGGGCAAGCGTTTTGGCAACAGGTGTTTGGGCAGAGAAGGAATCACATCGCCCTGACGTAGTAATTTATTGAGTTGTGGTATTTTAAGTAGTGTTTGAAAATACTTATGCTGGATAATCTTATTGGCATTAAAGCCAATCTCATAGACCTCATCCGCACCGAGAGCGGCAAAAGGGACAAGATCATAGTTGAATTCTTGCGCCAGCTTTAAAAAGCCGTAACGCTGCTTCCAGATCAGCTGATACTGCTCACCCTGACGTTTGAGCACTTCACGACCGCCACCCGGAAAGACCAGAATGGAATAGCCTTGCTGCATTGCAGCACGCACATAGGTTTGTGTTCCATCAATGGCACCAAACTTTTTCACGGCTTCACGCCACAGCGGCACATAAAAATGGCTATGATCTGCAATACTGACCACAGCCACCTTATGTTCGTTGTAGAGGTAATCAATCAGCATCGGCGCATCAAAGATGCCATACATGGAATGATTACCGACATACATTGCAGGTCGACTGGCATCCATATACTCAGCCCCTAAAAATGTCGGGGTAAAATATAACTTGGAGAAGGCACTTAAACGCCTGATCCACTGCCCGTCATGCTTGGCCTGCAATCTGTCTACTCTCTATTTATTGCGGATCATGCCACACGTTTTTGAACCAGAATCGAACCCACTGAATAACCAGCACCGAATGAACAAAGTACGCCGTATTCACCATCTTCCACTTCATGGGCAGTGCGGTGTAATGCAATGATCACGCCTGCAGAAGAAGTATTGGCAAACTCGTTCAGAATCATCGGCACCAGACCAGGTTTGGCATTTTCTTTGCCAACCACCAGTTTCAGGATCAGTTCATTCATACTGGCATTGGCTTGATGGAGCCAGAAGCGTTTCACGCCAGTCGGTGCAATCTGATTCTTCTCCAGTTGCGCTGTAATCATTTTCGCAACCAGTGGGCAGACTTCTTTAAAGACCTTACGGCCATCCTGACGGAAACGCTTGTCATCAATGTCGGCATTTTCAGAGGTATTCAAGAAACCAAAGTTATTGCGGATGTTATTCGAGAACTGGGTGAACAGCTCGGAATCCAGAATTTCAAAACCGGTTTTGCTTTCAGTGTTTTCAATAATTGAAGCGGTTGCCACATCACCAAAAATAAAGTGACAGTCACGTGAACGAAAATCGGTATGTGCAGAGGTAATTTCCACATTAACCAATAACACACGACGCGCACCAGCCTTAATCGCATCATAGGCCTGTTTCAGACCAAATGTTGCTGCCGAGCAGGCCACATTCATGTCATAGGCATAGCCTTTAATTCCTAAAGCGGTTTGAATCTCGATGGCAACGGCAGGATAAGCACGTTGCAAATTCGAGCATGACAAAATCACGATATCAATATCTTCAGCAGTTACGCCTGCATTTTCCATCGCCTGCTTGGCTGCGATTACACCCCATTCTGCTTGCAGTGAAATTTCATCATCTGCACGTTCAGGTAAATTCGGACGTAAACGTTTCGGATCTAGAATACCGCTTTTTTCCGCAACATAACGGCGTTGGACACCAGATGCCTTTTCAATAAATTCTGCACTAGAACCACGACGCGCTTCAATTTCGCCTGCAGCGATTTTGTCCGCATTTTCGTGATTAAACAGTTCCACATAAGCATTTAAACTTTCAACTAATTCTTCATTGGTGATGACATTTTCCGGATGGAACAAGCCAGTACCCGTAATGCGGATGCCCATGTAAAACTCCTTCTCTGAATTACCTATATCTTAACTGATTCCAAGACGATCCCATACTTTTTGCAAGCGAGTTGGAGACACGGGTGCTTTTGTTTTCATCGGTTGTGAAAACAATGAGATTCTTAACTCCTCGACCATGAAGTACAATTCTTTCAGACGAGGGTCATCTTTAAACTTGAACAATTTTTCCATCCATTGATCAATTTGGTCAATGGCGGAATTGTCCCTTTGTAGATTATTGGGCAAGCGGTCTAAACGCAAGATCAAGGCTTTCAAATAACGTGGAAATTCGATCCATACATCGGATGGTTTAAGATATACAAAGTCAGAAAGATTCATTAAATCAAGTTGATCTTCAATATCATTGATATTTTTCTCAAACACAGAATGGTCTAAAACCAATAATTTCCGGCGGATTTCCTGCCACTGGATATAAATATCTGTGATCTCTTTCAGGGTAACTTGCCCATGACTTAAGAAAGATTTTTTTACATCTTCAACCAGTTTTTGGAACTCTTGCGCATTGACAGGTAGCTCATTCATGGACATTTGTAGTGTGGCATAAACTAACATTTGTTCTAGGTGGGCCTTGTCACCGAGTGGCGAATAAGCCAGTGCCAAAGGTTTGGAGATCTGTTTTTTTAACTGGCGAATCAGGTCTCCCAGTTGCATATGTACCAGTCGGATCACCCCTTCACGATGTTTTTTGATCGCTTCCGCCTGATCGTTAAAGGTCTGAATCACCACGCCCGACTCATCTTTTTGCTCCAGTGCAGCAAAGGCTTTGGTCGGCACCAGCGCCTGATACTGCTTGACCACGACACCCGTGACTTTTTGTGAGGCTTCAAACACAAAACTTTCCGGGAAGGTTTTAAATTCACCTTTCAGCTGCTTGACCGGACTATGGGTTTCAGCCCGGCAACGTGCTTTCAGCTCTGACAAATCACGACCCTGTTCAATGACACGACCTTTTTCATCAGTGACTTTAATAAACGGTAACAGATACTGTTCGACCCGGTCAAAGCTGAAATCTTTCTCAGTGATTTGATCGCCACGTAACTGGAACGCCAGGAAACCAAAGATATGTTTCTGCAGATCCTGTACATCGACTTTTGCCATGAGTTTTCGTGCAGTATCTGGAATTGGCACCAGATTACGGCGCTTGTCCTTCGGCAAGCCTTTTAGCAATGCTTCAATCAGGTCCAGACGCCAGCCTGGAATTCCCCAGGACCAGATTGATTCATCTACCTGAGCCAAGGCTTGCAGTGGAATTTTAACTGTCGCGCCATCTTCATCATGACTCGGGTCAAAGCGATAGGTCGCTGCCAGACGAAGTTCACCATTACGTAAATAGTCAGGAAATTGCTGTGTGGTTGGACGGTCATTCAGCCATAATGCATCATCATCAACAAATAAATAACGCGGATTCTGAGGCTCAACCGTGGCACGCCAGTCTTCAAAAGTACGACGGCTGGCCACTTCAGGCGGCACTTTAGACGCATAGAATTGGTAAATGGTTTCTTCATCTACGACCAGGTCACGACGGCGTAGCTTGTCTTCAACCCGTTCAACTTCTTCCAGTTTCAGCAAGTTATGTTTTAAAAATGGTGGAGTAATGCCTAAATGCCCAGTGGTTAAAGCATCCCGCAAGAAGATTTCATGCGCTGCTGCCTGATCGACTTTTTCATAATTGATCGGACGCTTTGGCTCAATGATCAGACCGAACAGGGAAATCTGGTCATAGGCATTCACTACACCAGCTTTTTTCGACCAGTGCGGTTCAAAATAATGATGCTTGAGCAGGTCACGTGCGGCCAGCAGAATCCATTCCGGTTCAATCTTGGCAAGGGTACGTAAATACACCTGGGAAGTCTCGACCATTTCAAAGGCCATCACCCACGGCGTATTGGTCTTGTGTAAGGTAGAAGCCGGGAAAATCCGTGCTTTTTGCTGACGTACTGCCATAAAGACATTACGCTCATCGGTCTTGTTGGCGATAAATGATAATAGGCCGGTCAACAAGGCACGGTGCAGATTTTCATAACTGGCTTTCTTTTCATTAAATGACAGTTTTAGACCTTGAGCCAAGTCCACCAGTTGTTCATGGGTTTTTTTCCATTCACGTAAACGCAGCCAGCTCAAGAAGTGATTGCGCGCAAAAGTACGACGCTTATTTTCACTCATGCTGTCGCGGTTATTATGCAGCGTCTCCCAGAGCTTGATATAGAACAGGAAATCAGAATCGGCTTCACGGAATAGTGCATGTTTCTGATCAGCCTGCATCTGCTTGTCCGCCGGACGCTCACGCGGGTCCTGAACTGCAAGTGCTGCCACAATGACCAGCACTTCATTCAATACCCCAAAATGTGCACCACCAAGAATCATACGGGCCAGACGTGGATCGATCGGCATTTTTGCCATTTGCTGACCGATTTTGGTTAAAGAATCTCCCACCTTAGCATTCCCCCCTTTCTTAAAGGGGGCAGAAGTTTCAGATTGCTTTTCATCTGAAACTTCAGGGGGATTATCTTTAGAATGAGACGCTTTCTTCTCCACCATCGCCCCCAGTTCAATCAGGAGCTTGCGGCCATCATTTACCAGACGATGATCTGGTGGCTCAATGAAGTCGAAGTCTTCGAGTGAACCCAACCCCAGACTTTGCATCTGCAAAATTACAGATGCCAGGTTAGTTCGCTTGATTTCCGGTTCGGTAAACTCTGGACGGCTCAGGAAGTCTTCCTCAGAATACAGACGAATACAGACACCCGGTGCAATACGGCCACAGCGGCCTTTACGCTGATTGGCTGCTGCCTGAGAAATGGCTTCAATCGGCAGGCGCTGCACCCGTGAACGATAGTTATAACGCGAAATACGGGCAAAACCGCTATCAATCACATACCGGATATTCGGAACGGTTAAAGCCGTTTCCGCGACGTTGGTGGCAATAATAATACGTCGCCCGCCCCCAGAAGGATTAAAGATTTTCTGCTGTTCGGCCAGCGCCAGACGCGCATATAAAGTTAATACTTCAGTATGGCGTGGCCCGTGTTTGATCAGGGTTTCCTGTAACTCACGAATTTCCTGCTCCGTACTGGCAAAAATCAGGATATCGGCGTGTTCAGGATGGCCTTTTTCCTGTGCATCCTGAAAGCATTCTTCGACTGCTTTGACCACAGCGCGAGGCAGATTTTCTTCAAAGTCATCAAACTCGTCATCATCACTACCGCCAATGCTCATTTCCGAGATCGGGCGATAACGCAGCTCAACCGGGAAGCTGCGGCCTTCCACTTCAAAAATTGGCGCACCATTAAAGTAACTGCTAAAACGGTTTACATCCAGGGTTGCTGAAGTAATGATGACTTTCAGGTCTGGACGACGCGGCAGTAACTGCTTCAGATAGCCCATAATGAAGTCGATATTCAGCGAACGTTCATGTGCTTCATCAATAATAATGGTGTCATATTTGCTTAGGTAGCGGTCATGCGTCAGTTCGGCAAGCAGAATACCGTCAGTCATCAAGCGTACAATTGAATCTTGGGAACCCTGTTCAGTAAAACGCACTTTAAAGGAAATTGATTCCCCGAGTTTTTCGCCAACTTCTTCAGCAATACGCTGTGATACGCTTCGAGCCGCCAGTCGGCGTGGCTGGGTATGTCCAATCAGACCAGTCAGGCCGCGTCCAGCCAGCATGGCAATTTGCGGTAATTGTGTGGTTTTACCAGAACCGGTTTCGCCAGCCACAATAATGACCTGATGCTTTTGAATCGCGGCTATCAGCTTGTCAGCGTATTGGGTAACGGGCAAATCTTGATTCAGCTTGATGTCTGGAAGACGTTCCAGCCGCTGCCGCACTTTCAGATTGGATTTTTCAAATAGTTCCTGATACTGCTTGGCATTGGCATCTTTCCCCTTCTTCAGTCGATTTAAACGGTGACGGTCACGCGCCATTATCCATTGATCTACATTTAAATGACTCTGCACAGAGAAAACACCCACATCAAAAAACCGGAAAAGTTTATTTTACTTGGTTCATTAGCTTTCAGATAGTCGTAGTTCTGTTAAGTGCCGGACAAATTGGCTTTACTCGTCTCATTTCCCTTAATTCGGCGTAGTAAATCGAGCAAATTACCCCGCTACTCTCACCTGTCCACATGATTAAGTTTAAGCATAAACCTAATTTTTAAATTGATATCGAGAGTATTTTGAGGAAAACAGGATTTTTTTCCTGATTTGCCCTTGAATTTTTCAGTTTCAGCATCATGTTTGTTAGCACGAGGAAAAAGAGATAATTTTGTCATGAAGCCATCATCTTGATGCTGCTCAATGAACAAAGCTATTTTGTGAAAATGGAGAATTTTTACATGATTCGGTTTTTCCGATTTTTGTAATGTAAAAATACCATTTCACCAATAAAGTAAATTTCTATAAGCTAATTGAAATTCAAAACAAACCTCAATCATGGAGACAATGATGAGCTTAATTAATACTGAAGTTAAACCATTTAAAGCAACTGCATTCCAAAATGGCCAATTTATTGAAGTAACTGAAGCTGACCTTAAAGGCAAATGGTCTGTAGTATTCTTCTACCCAGCTGACTTCACTTTCGTTTGCCCAACTGAACTGGGTGACCTTGCTGACAACTACGCTGAATTCCAAAAATTAGGCGTTGAAATCTACTCAGTTTCTACTGACACACATTTCACACACAAAGCTTGGCACGATTCTTCAGAAGAAATCAAAAAAATCCAGTATGTAATGGTTGGTGATGCAAACTGGACGCTTGCTAAAAACTTTGACGTATTAATCGAAGCTGACGGCCTTGCTGATCGTGGTACTTTCGTCATCGATCCAGAAGGTAAAATCCAAATCGTTGAAATCAACGCCGGCGGTATCGGTCGTGATGCTCAAGAACTTCTTCGTAAAGTTAAAGCAGCTCAGTATGTACATGCTCACCCAGGCGAAGTTTGCCCAGCTAAATGGAAAGAAGGCGATGCAACTCTTGCTCCTTCAATCGACCTAGTGGGTAAAATCTAATTTTAATTAGATTAAACTGACTCAAAAAAACCACGCTCTTTAGCGTGGTTTTTTTATAACTTTTGATTTGATTTATTTTAGAAGTAATGTTTACACGCAGATTGAGTGTGTGTATTTATCCCGAAATTGCTTGAATCGTCTATTTCTTTGCGATCTATCAAACTGCGCTGAATAAGTTTTAATTTCTCGCTGCAGCTATTTTCTTACAATCCTCTGCCCATTCTTACAATATAGCTATACATCTACAGCACGGCATGGCATAAGTTCAAATGATAAGAAAATAAATATTCAGTGGAGGAACGCATATGCAAAAACTGCTTACAGTGATTTCATGGAAATATAATCCCTCAAGCCGCCACCTGAAAATCGTTTATAGTAATGGCCATACGGAACTCTATCATCCTGTACCCGAATTTATTTATGACAACCTGCTCAGACGTGACGATAAAGCTGCTTTCGTACATAAATATCTTGAATATAATTTACATTTCAATAAAGTCTGTATGGATTAAAACTCATGCGATTCACGATATCCGACCATCAGCAGACCCGCACCGATCGGTACAGTGCTGATGATAAAACGCTGATCTTGCTGAATCAGATGAATAAACTCTTCCACTTCTGCTGCATGTGAAATGACATTATCCACCACAAGCATCCCACATTTTGGCTTGAGTAATCGAGCCAAATGCTTCCAATAGCCTAGATAGGCATCGCGCTCAGCATCCATTAAAATAAAATCAAACTGTTGCTGTGAAGCTTCTAGATATTGCTGCGCATCCATCACTTGAAAATCAATAAGATGTTCAAAACCCAATGTATTTGCATAGTGTTTCGCTTGAGTGACACGTGCTTTATCTATTTCCAGTGTGGTTATCACTGCTTGGGTATGCTGAGCAGCTTCAGCTAGCCATAAAGTCGAATAGCCTGTGGATGTACCAATTTCCAAAATATCTTTGGCTTGCTGGGCACGAATCAACGTGGATAAAAATCGACCTGATTCTGGTTCTATATTGCGATATCGTTGCAGTCGATCTGTCTGCTTGAGATCATGCATATGAAATTTTTCATATAATTCATGCATGAATTTTTCAAATTCATCTGGATTTAGCATAGCCTCTCCCTGAGCCTTTTAGCTTAAAGCGCCTGAATTAATTTAAAGCGTTCCACTTCACGATCATCGTTGGTGGTAATGGTTTCAGTGAACATTGTTAAAGGGCGCACCCAAATCGAATAATCCCCATAGAGACATTGATAAACCACCAGCTTTTCTTCAGTTTCACTGTGCGTGGCGACATGTAATACCTGATAAAGCTGCCCTTTATAATGCTGATAAATTCCGCGCTGTAATTCCATGATTCAGCCCTCCTGTTATAGATGCCTAATACTAACTGAATTAAGCAAATATCAAGTTAAATTACTTGAAAATTCTTATTCTAACGCCATATAAAAATCTGAAATTAATGATGCATTTTTCAATAAATCAGTAATTCCGATCGATACTATAAAAACAAACTGTTTTACCTATTTTGATTTATGCACTAATATCGCTTTATCAAATAAATATTTATTCCTTTGGAGACGTTAGCCATGTTAGACCAAAATACTTCAGCTCAATTAAAAACACTACTCGAACGTCTGGAAAGCCCGATTGAACTGGTGGCGACTTTAAATGATTCCGACAAATCTGCAAAAATCAAAGAACTGGTTGAGGAAGTGGCTGCATTATCTGATTTAGTCACTGCACGCTTTGACGGTACAAACCAACGTGCACCAAGCTTTGGTATTGCCAAAGCAGGTGAAGAACCACGGGTCTACTTCGCAGGTCTGCCAATGGGGCATGAATTCACCTCACTGATTCTGGCTTTACTGCAAAGCTCTGGTTATGCACCGAAAGTATCTGCTGAAGTTTTAGAGTCGATTAAAGGCTTAGGAATCAAATCTGATTTTGATGTATTTGTATCACTCAGCTGCCATAACTGTCCGGATGTGGTTCAAGCCTTAAACCTGATTGCAATTTACAACCCGGGCACAACAGCTACTATGATTGATGGGGCATTCTTTCAGGATGAAGTGGAAGAACGCAAAATCATGGCGGTGCCGATGGTGTTCCAGGACAACCAGCATATCGGTCAAGGTCGTATGACTTTGGAAGAAATCGTGGCAAAACTGGACACCAACTCTGCAGCAAAAGAGGCTGAAAAGCTCAATGCTAAAGACGCCTTTGATGTGCTGGTGATTGGTGGTGGCCCTGCCGGGAATACCTCTGCCATCTATGCTGCACGTAAAGGCATTAAAACCGGTATCGTAGCTGAGCGCATGGGCGGTCAGGTCATGGACACCATGGACATCGAAAACTATACATCGATTCAAAAAACCCAAGGACCCAAGTTTGCTGCTGAAATGGAAGCACATGTACGTGAATACGGTGTCGACATCATGAACCTGCAACGTGTATCCAACATCAAAGGTGCTTCTGAGACTGCAAATGGCTTGGTTGAAGTCACTTTAGAAAATGGTGCCAAACTGGAATCGAAAACCGTCATCCTGTCTACAGGTGCACGCTGGAGAGAAATGAACGTTCCGGGTGAGCAGGAATACAAAACCCGTGGTGTGGCCTACTGCCCACACTGTGATGGTCCATTGTTCAAAGGCAAACGTGTTGCGGTAATCGGTGGGGGTAACTCTGGTGTAGAAGCTGCGATTGACCTTGCAGGGATTGTAGAGCATGTGACTTTGGTTGAGTTTGATAGCAAACTGCGTGCGGATCAGGTATTGCAAGACAAATTAACAAGCTTGCCAAACACCACGGTGATTAAAAATGCTTTGTCGACTGAAGTGGTGGGTGACGGTTCACAAGTGACTGCACTGAAATACAAAGACCGTGTAACAGATGAAGAGCACACTGTTGAATTGGCTGGTATCTTCGTACAGATTGGTTTGTTGCCGAATACCGATTTCTTAAAAGCAACAGCGGTTGAATTGTCAAATCGTGGCGAGATCCTGATTAATGAGCGTAACGAAACCAATGTGAAAGGTGTATTTGCTGCCGGTGACTGTACCACCGTGCCGTACAAGCAGATCATCATTGCGACCGGTGAAGGTGCGAAAGCATCACTGTCTGCATTTGATTATATCATCCGTTCAGGTCAGTAATCCTTAACAAAACCCTAATAAAGCCCGCTTGAAGCGGGCTTTATTTTTCAATAACTACCGGTTTAGATTCAGTATATTTTATAAGCACTGCGTCCATTCATCTTCTTGCTAATCTTGCCATAAGCATGTCATTAATTTTGATTCTGTATAGATGGTCTGTAACTGTCGATAATCTCGTATTGCAAGCCTGTGAAAGCTCTCCTATGATAGGGTGATAAATCATCTTTCATGATCGAAGAATAAAAAAGGATAACATCCTGGGAGAAGAACAATGCACTACCAATATCAATGTGCCTGCTGCGAAAAAGTAGTGGAATCTACAGAAAAATCATGTCCAGATTGCGGTTCGCATCATATTCGCAGTCCTTTTGGCTTCTGGATTTTGTGTCTGGTGGCCTGTCTTGCTACAGCGATCGTATTTAAAGTGGTGCACGTCTATGTGCAATCACAACAACAAGAAGTTCCCGTACAACACTCTATACTCGATGTTTTACAAGAAGAAAATAAAGGCCTTCGTTAATTTTATTTAGCTCTGATTGAGAGACCTGTTCCGAAAAACAGGTCTTTTTTTATGGTGCTTTAATACCAATATCGCTATGCAGAAAAACAGCTTCATAGCTGCCAGATTTGATTTACAATAGCAATTCTTGGAATGGGAGATATGCAATGGTTCAGTTAATTAAAAAAGGTGGATTACGCGAGCGTGCCAACCGTAGCCTTAGCTATCAGGGTTCTGAAAATACCGAAACCAGCTTAAGACCCAACCGCTATCAAACAGCGATTAAAACACAAGAAAATTTAGTGTCTTCTTCACTTAAACCCACCGAATCCACTTTGGATGATCATCCAGTTAATTCATCAAAATAAGCGCGTCATACCATAACCATAACGCAAAGAGTAAAAATAGCCCGCCTGAAACGATATCAATATAACTCCCTGAACGCTGATACAGAGCTTTAATTTTCGGCTGTGAAATCAGCAACATGAGTAAAGCGAAAGTGATAAAAGTCTGCAAGGGAATAATCACCGCGAGTTGTGCTTTCAGATATTCCGAGGCTGATGAACTCAGTGCCAGTGAAAATACGCTGCTAAAATAGATCAGCGTTTTAGGATTAGAGAGGTTGGTCCATAGACCCAACATAAAGTAATTTTCGGGTTGTGCCAGTTCATTGGAATCATCTTCGGGCTGATGTTTATTCTTAAAACTGTGCACACCACCCTTGAGCATTGCCCAGCCCATTTTTGCCAGGAATATTCCACCGAGCAGCATCAAGACCTGCTGGACCCATGGAAACTGCTCGATTAAAACGGTAAATCCGGCCAGTGTCAGTACCACCCACACGACAATACCGGCCGAAATACCTGCAATAATTTTCAGGGCATTTTGGCGTGTGGTAGATGCAGCACTTTTGGCGATCAGTAGAATATCAGGGCCAGGACTTAGTTGAGCAACAAAATGCAGAAGGCAGATGGTAAAAAGCAGAGACATTAAAATAGCGTTAAATTATAAAAAATGATTATAACGTTTGTTCAAACTAATGAGAATATTCCAATAAAAAACCGAATCATCAGATTCGGCTTAAATATAACCTTTTGAACTTTGCAGATGGATATCTTATTTTGGATTGATATCTTTCATTTCAATTTTTTTCGCTTCAGGCTTCACTTCACGCGCTTCACCATCAATGATGGTTGAATCACCACGACCTGCTTGCTGGTTTTGCATATCCTGCATTTGACGCATCATCTCGGCAAAGGGGTTCTGGCCTTGCGCACCCCCCATATCGCCCATCATGCCACCCATCATTTTTTCCATCATGGCCTGCTGACGTTTCATCATCGCCTTCATCATGGCAGCTTTAAATACCTGCTGCACGGCTGGAATCAGCATTAATACCGCCAGTACATCGCTAATTAAGCCAGGAAGAAGCAGGAAGAAGCCTGCTAAAATTTTAGGTAAATTTCCTGTTAATGCAGGATCTGCATTCATCTGCCCCATTTGCATTTGCTGCATCTGTGGCATCACACCGGCCGAATATTTACGGATCAGGTTCATACCAATAAAAAATGCAGCCACAAACCAGAAAAATACGTACCACATGCTCCCGACGAGGTCACCCACGCCAATCCAGACAAATACTTCTAGGATTAAGCCTGCAAGGATAATAAGAAATAATTTCATGAAAATTAATCTAATCTCAGTAAAATAAATAATAGGATGATGTAATCAACTGCTTCATCAGGATCAAGCTTTTTTGATACGCTTATGTAACAATATGGGCATTATTCTATTTTTAAAGTGCAGGCATGTCATTAATTATTGGGATTGACCCCGGTTCTCGTTTAACCGGTTACGGAATTATCGAAAAAGACGGCTCCAAACTGACTTTTGTCGATGCCGGTACGATCCGCACCGAAACCACGGAAATGCCTGAACGTTTAAAACGAATTTTTGCCGGTGTAGAGCGGATTGTAAAATTTTATGGACCAACAGAAGCCGCGGTAGAACAGGTCTTTATGGCACAAAACCCGGACTCTGCCTTGAAACTGGGTCAGGCCCGTGGTGCTGCTGTTGCCGCGCTGGTCAATCTGGATTTAAAAGTTGCTGAATATACGGCGCGCCAGATCAAGCAGTCTGTAGTGGGTTATGGCGCTGCCGATAAAGAGCAGGTACAGATGATGGTGATGAATATTTTAAAACTCAGCATCAAACCGCAACAGGATGCCGCCGATGCACTGGCGGCTGCCATTTGTCATGCACATGCCTCAGGTAGTATGAGTAAAATGGCGGTACTCAATGCTTTGGGCGGCATGGCACGTGGCCGCAGTCGGGTCAGCAGCCGTCGTCGTTAATGTTTAGCGCCGTATTTTAAAGCCTTGAATACCTAAATCGGATTGCAGAGGCTCTGGAATAATTGCTTGTCCGATTGCACAAGCAGGCCCTTGTCAACTTTGTGCAATGATTTCCTGAAGCGGTGAATCTGCGCCAACAATAACAGCCTCCACTTCGCCACTACTTAAATTTTTCACCTAGCCTTTTAAATCGAGTGCCACAGCCTGCTCAGCAAACCAGTAGCGCTAACCCACACCTCGCACTTGGCCTGAAATTTTCAGCTTGATTGCAGACAGATTAGCCGCCTTCACGATTAACCACCTGATAAATTGCATGTTTCATGTCCTGCGCCTGCAAACCACGTTCGCCGTTTTTGGCCAGTTCATCCCCTGCCAGTGCATGCAGCGTCACAATTTCATGCAAATGAATGGATTGAGCAAATTGTGCCTTTAGACTGGCAATCATCCCGGCCAGCACATCCCCCATGCCGCCTGTTCCCATACCCGCATTCCCGGCAGTGCAAATATACAGCTGTTGTTCCAGAATCAGACTGCCTGAACCTTTCAGCACCCATTGCCCACCATACTTCTGCCTTAAGGCATGAATCGCTTGAATCCGATCTGTTTCAATGTCCAAGGTTTTACAATCAAGTAAAGTTGCCGCTTCACCCGGATGCGGTGTACTGTAAGTTTTAGAATTTAATTGTTGCGGCTGTTTGGCTAAAAACCACAATGCATCTGCATCTAAAACAATGTCTAAGTCTGAATTTCGAATTAAATCAAACCATGCCTGATATTGCTCTTTTGCCCATTGATCACGTCCCATGCCCATACCAAAACAGACTGCATCGACCTGCTGAATTAAGGCTGTGCGCTGCTCTATGTTGAGAGCATTAATATCACGCAGCATAATATTCGGCGCACGAGACAAAATGGCGGTATGGTGTTTCGCATCACAGACAATGGTGACCTTACCTGCTCCGGCAGCAAATGCCGCTTCTGCTGCCATAATCACTGCTCCGCCCATTTCAGCATGCCCCCCCACCACCAGCACATGACCATAACTGCCTTTATGACCAAAGGCTTCACGTTTCGGTAATTTAATCTGCTGTGAGGAAAGTTTGGCAACTGGTTGCAGTTCGGCATCAACTGGAATGGCAGAAATCAGTTCAACCTTAGCGGCATATTCCTTAGCTTGTCCGGTAAACAGTCCTGCCTTTAAGCCCAAAACCGTATACGTAAAATCCGCTTTAACCGCAATAGGCAAAGGCTGACCGGTATTGGCATGCAGTCCACTCGGTATATCAACCGCGATTTTGAGACCTTTCTGGTCATTGATCAATTGGATGATGGATTGCCAGTTCGCATCCAGCTCACGATTTAAACCAATGCCAAATAAGGCATCGATATAAGCGTCATATTCATGCTTAAACTGAAAATGCGGCCCTACTTTCAATCCAGCATCCAGCGCTTCTTGCCAAGCTTTGGCCAAGTCCACTGATTGACCTTTTTCAGCCGCATAAATATCTACATCGAAACCGGCCTGTTTTAAATATTTTGCAATCAGATAACCATCGCCAGCATTATTGCCCTGACCACAACACACCGCTATTTTCTGTATATTTTTTTCTTTAAATAGCACACTCAGACGCTGTGTGACTGACCAAGCCACCTGCTGCATCAAACCATAGGAACTATTTTGCTGCTGAAACCAACGCTGCTCCCATGCTTGAATACTTTGGCTATGATAAACAGGGCTATGGTAAACTTGTTGCTGCATTTTTTATTCCCTGTCTTTGGTTTATGACAATTCCCGATTCTTACGCACAAATTCAAGTCTATCAACAAGATCCAGCCGAGCTAAAAGCCTGGATTAAAGCGCAGGCGCTAGAATTGGGGTTTTCTGATTGTGTCATTGCCAAACCAGATGCTCAAGCAGAATTAGCGCGCTTACAGGAATATCTGGATCGTGGCTATCATGGCGACATGAAATTTCTGGAAGAAAATCTGGAAAAACGTGCCAATCCTGCCTTACTTGTCCCCGGCACGCGCAGCATTATCTGCGTGCGTATGGATTATCTGGTCGAGACTCCAAAGCCACGTTACGTTCCGTATGCACCCAATTCCGCGATTATTGCGCGTTATGCCCGTGGTCGGGATTACCACAAGATCATGCGCGGTCGGCTCAAAACCTTGGCGACAAAAATCCGGGAAAAAGTTGGCGATTTTGAATCACGCCCTTTTGCCGATTCTGCACCCATTTTTGAAAAATCACTGGCTGAAAGTGCTGGCATGGGCTGGACAGGTAAACATACCCTGCTGATTCATAAAAAGTCTGGTTCTTTCTTTGTGCTTGGAGAGCTATTTACTTCTCTGGACCTCCCTTTTGATGCGCCTGCCAGTAAACATTGTGGTTCCTGTACGGCCTGTATCGACATCTGTCCAACTCAGGCCATTGTCGAGCCCTATATGCTGGATGCACGGCGATGCATAGCCTACTTAACCATTGAATATAAAGGTATTATTCCAGAAGATTTGCGCCGCGGAATTGGTAACCGGGTTTTTGGTTGTGATGATTGCCAGTTAATTTGCCCCTGGAATAGCTTCGCTCGAACGACTTCCGTAGAAGATTTTCATCCACGACATGGTCTGGATCAGGTCAGCTTGCTAGATTTATGGCAATGGGATGAAACCACCTTCTTAAGTGCGACCGAAGGCAGTCCAATGCGCCGTACAGGTTATCAAAGCTTCATGCGCAATATCGCCATTGGTCTGGGCAATGCACCTTTTGATGAAAAGATTGTTCACGCTTTACAACATCAACGGGCGTTACATGACGAGATTGTGCAGGTGCATATTGATTGGGCGATTCAGGAACAGTTGACCAAAACAGCATAAATTTTCAATTTATTACTTCGGCTCACTCGATCTCTTATAAGGCTTACACAATATTTGATCACTTTATGTCATAAAGAAAGAGATGAAAAAATGACGAGAGGGATTGAAGATGCAAGAGCAAGATAAAAAGCAGCAACAGCACGAACAGCTAGATCAGCTTAAACAGCAGAAGCAACAACAGCAGCAGCCCCAACATGGGCCAATCGATTCTCCTAAGAACAATCAGCATGAGCAGGATGAACGAGTGCTGAACAAGCAGCATCGTGACGATCTGCAAAATCAGAATATTCATGGGGGTCATCGTAAATAAAAAATTTCAGGATTAAATATAATGACAAAGTCCACCCCGTGTGGGCTTTGTTTGTTATAGAAGGTCATATTTTGCTAGTGAGGCAGACACACATTTTTATTAAGATGAGGTGAATGATAAATAAGCACAAACAAGGACAGATATATGAACACGAGTAATGCAGTACGCAATGATTGGTCACGTGAAGAAATACAGGCACTGTATCAGCAGCCTTTAATGGATTTATTGTTTCAGGCGCAACAGGTTCATCGTGAGCACTTCACTGCCAATACAGTTCAGGTCAGCACCCTCCTCTCGATCAAAACAGGCAAATGCCCTGAAGACTGCAAATACTGTTCACAATCTGCGCATTATGATTCCAAGCTAGAAGCTGAAAAACGTATCGCGGTCGATAAAGTCATTCAGGAGGCTAAACAGGCACTGGCTTCTGGAAGCTCTCGTTTCTGTATGGGCGCTGCATGGCGTAACCCGCATGAGCGCGATATGCCTTATGTTCTGGAAATGGTGCAGGAAGTTAAAGCACTCGGTCTGGAAACCTGTATGACACTGGGCATGTTGAATGCATCCCAAGCAGAACGTTTGAAAGATGCCGGTCTGGATTACTACAACCACAATCTGGATACTTCTCGTGAATATTATTCACATATTATCAGCACCCGAAGCTTTGATGACCGTCTCGATACTTTGGATTATGTGCGTCAAGCCGGTTTAAAAGTATGTAGTGGCGGTATTGTCGGACTGGGCGAAAGCCGTAATGACCGGATTGGTTTATTATATGAACTTGCCACGCTGGTCATTCACCCTGAATCTGTCCCGATCAATATGCTGGTTCCAATTGAAGGCACACCAATGGCAGATGTAGAAAAACTGGATGTCATTGAATGGATTCGTACCATTGCAGTGGCGCGCCTCTTGATGCC
Organism: Acinetobacter sp. YH12200; assembly: GCF_013418175.1. Lineage (NCBI taxonomy): Bacteria > Pseudomonadati > Pseudomonadota > Gammaproteobacteria > Moraxellales > Moraxellaceae > Acinetobacter > Acinetobacter sp. YH12200. Next base: position 1,090 of record NZ_VPCO01000010.1, on the reverse strand, counting down.
AAAAAGCTACATCCGCCTCTCTGCGGGCCGTGAATCGTTAACCGATTCAGATCAGGCTCTGGCATTTATGGCCGGTGCCAATTCCATTTTCTCGGGTGAAAAACTTTTGACCACCCCAAATACTGCCCAAGGTCGTGACCAGCAGCTATTTGAGAAATTAGGTCTGGTTGCAGAGCAGCCTAAACCAAGTGTACGTGCATTGGCGACCGATGCGATGGCAGGCTAAGCAATATAGGAGTGAATTAAGTCATAGGAGTGAATTAAGTCGCTGAAAAGTTATGTGCAGTAATCAGTATGCCATAGCGGGCATTCAGATAATCTCCAACTCTGATTTGATCCATTCCATTGGCATGATGCACCACCAACTCCTGAGTGATTGCATCATAGCTAAAAGACTCATAACTGTCTTGATGCAGACTAAGCCAATGCAGCGTATCTGCCAGATTGCTGTCTACGATATAGGTATCTGCATGAAAATTTTTGCTCATATGCCCGATCATCAGCTTGGAATTTCACTCTAATTTTAACGGAAATTAGCCAAGTATAAGCATAAAAAAAGTGAGCCCTCGCTCACTTTTTTTTGTAAAACATCAGTCCTTATTGATCCCACACTTACGACACTCCCTGTGTTCCCCGATTTCCTGCATTTGCTCGTACTCATAGATATGCAAGCAAAATAATTTTCTTAATAGCTGAAGCATCTTGAAACTCCTGTTTAATCATTTTTTTAATACGCTTCTTAAGATATTCCTTCCTGAAACATCATGATTTCTGACTAAAAAATCATCTCTTATTTATTAGCATAATTTTCTCAGTTGTAAAATGCATTTCATCTACTTTTCATCTTATTTCCTGATATTTTTTGAAGTGCATCACAGTCCATTCATAAATATAAACTTTTTTCCTGAGGTAAAATTCTTCTAGATAAAAAATCCTCAAGAATGGCTCATAAAACTCATCTATTGAACCGTACCGGGTTTGTCGGAGAGTTTTTTATTTAAGTTAGGCCACCTGACCTAACGGGTTAATCTTATCATAGTACATTGCTTCAAAATCAAAAGGTGATACATAACCTAGTGCACTATGTACA
>NZ_VPCO01000009.1:0-122195 GCF_013418175.1 Acinetobacter sp. YH12200 | reverse complement strand
GAAAGTTGGGTGTATTTCTTCATTGTGTGCTTTCCAATTGCGAGTTGAAAAAGTCCAATGATTCTACGAATACACCTAACTTTTTCAACTAACTACAAATGTGTCGCACTTGAGATTTGAATCTGCGTTTTAAAAAGTACAAAGACTTCCTGAAGCACAAATTCCTGCACTCAATGGTTTCTTATCAAGTGATTTCTCCTTAATCACGAAGATTCATGTTATTTTTTAACCAAATATAAAACTTTATGAGTACACGGATGTCCTCACACACAATTAAACTCAGCCTGTTTCTCTGCCTTAGTATGTGCTTGGGGATTGGCATTCTTCGTTTCTCTTATACTGCGCTGTTACCGGGTACACGAGAAGCCTTTGGCTGGAGTACAGATTTTGCCGGGCTTTTGGGCAGTGCCAATTTACTGGGCTATTTAATCGGTGCCTATACCGCCATGCGTCTGCCTCAAGACCGCAGTATGAGCAGGTATATTCAAATTTCAGCTTTTGCCGGTATGTTCAGTCTGATGTGCTGTGCATTTTCTGGTTTCTCTGAAGTTTGGTATATCGTCTGGCGCGTGATTTCAGGAATCAGCGGCGGGCTGATGATGATCTTATCGCCGAGTGTAGTTGCGCAGTGCTGTGAGCTTCAGGATCGTCTTAAAATCAACTTTATCGGTTTTAGCGGAATCGGATTAGGTGTATTAATTGCAACCCTGTTTCTGCCTTATCTGGATCAGATTTCCATACAGACTGCCTGGCTGATCTTATGTGGCTTTGCCCTGCTCATTTGTCTATGTTTAAGTGGACTTATCCAAAAATTTAAGCCTTATTTGTCCGTACAAGCACCTTCGACTACCTCCAAGATATCTTTGAGTAGCGTCTTTTATAGCTTACTGGCTGTCTACGCGTGTAGCGCCTTTGCCTATATACCGCATTCGCTCTTCTGGATTGATTATTTAAGCCAGCAGTTGGAATTGAGCTTGTTCTGGATTAACTTCAACTGGATTCTTTATGGATTTGGTAGTGCTTTAGGTGCCTTCAGTGCTTATGCACTGGCCAGAAAATTCGGTAATTTTGCTGCCCTAAAAATTCTTTATAGTCTTTATATTGTGGCTATTTTTATTGCGACTCTAGAGGGCCAAGCATTGCTCACGTTGAGCTCTTCCTTTTTGACCGGCATGCTAAACCCTGCTGTGGTCTTCCTGACCTCTTATACCATTTTGCAACTGTATGGGCTGGCGTATAAAAAACTCTGGAGCATTGCCACCTTGTGTTTCGCCTCTGTTCAGCTGATTGGCGGACTCAGTTTTAGTGCGCTGCAATATTTTGGTTTGAGCTATCATCAACAGTTCATATTAGCTGCATTTGTTCTTTTATTAGGAACATTGCAATTATTCTGGTGTACCCGTCCTGCCAGATTCACTCCTGAAACACAACCCCATCCAGTTTCTGCTCAAGGAGAAGGCACGAAATAAGGATATGGATTGGTCGCCCCTTGCCCGCTCAGATAAATCCCGTAATGTAGATGTGGCGGAGTATTTTTGGCATTTCCAGTATTGCCGACATAGGCAATCACTTCGCCCGCTTCCACCCAGTCGCCTTCCTGAATATGCTCAGCATAATCATTCAGATGCGCATAGTAATGCTGACTCATATCAGGCCCTGTCACCCAGATAACTTTCCCACCCAGATTATTGGTGCCAATTTTACGTACAATCCCTTGGGTGGCACTTAAGACAGGTGTGCCACGTCGAGCAAAAATATCTGTCCCTTCATGTTTACGGCCTGCACTGCGCGCGGCTCCCCACGTATCATTAATTTGACGGACTGTAATACCTTCGACCGGAATCTGTAACGGTGCTTCTAATTGAGTCTTTTTCAGTTGCCAATAAAGATAAGGACTTTTCCATCCTGCTGCTTCACCTGAAGGTGGTGGCTGACAGGCGGTCAAGACAAAGCATACAGATAAAATTAAGCTTAAAATCCGAAAAAATTTCACCAATATTATTCGCATTTATTTTAGAAAGATGGTTTTTATCTTAAGCAGAACAGCACAATTTAAAGTCGTAATCTTGTAATTTTTTGAATGATATTTTTATAAAATCAATGATATAACAACGCCCTTATGTAAGGGCGTTGTTATGGAAGGTAGCTAGGAATTACTTACGTTTTTTTGCACGGGAGGGTTTGGCTGGTTGTTGCTGTTGCTGTTGTTGCTCTTCATTCTGAGCGCTGTCCTGCTTGTCCTTTTGTTGGACCTGCTTATGTTTCACTTTAGATTTGGCCATATTATGTACTCCTTCGGAGAAACGTCTCTATCACTGGAAGTTCCATTGATCACTCTAACGTTTTTGGAAAATATGCCAATCATCGAGCTGTATCCAAATACGTCAATGTAATAATAGGTTGGCTAAGTGATTCAACTCAGAACAAATCCTGTTCTGGCTCACTACAATCTTTACGCAAAGTTGCAGCTTGATACTCATTTTAACTTTTGGGCGTTTATCAATCAGAATTTAAGAAAATTTAATCCCCCTGAGAAACCTGCGATTAATATAGGTTTTAATTAGGAGAATCAGGCTTTAATGAGTTAAGTATATCTGCAATAGTAGGATGATCAAATTCAAAACAAGCTCGCAGTCTTGCGCTTGACCTCCAGCGCAAGACTGCGTGAATGTTCGCTCTTTGGCTATTTTTATAGCTAAAATCTTCTTTATGATCAGGTCAGGACTTCTTTCTAGTAGTTCATGTTTAACGCACAATTTAGTTCAAGGTGATTCTAGTCATGTCCATTTTTTCTCTTTGATTAACTTAATAACCTTTTTTACTTCTGACAGATTCGATATCTATCTGATCCAAGCATTTGAGGGCTTACTACTCTATACTTTTAAACTGTAACATCTACCACAGCCTGTATTGTTGGTGTAATATCAGCACCAATTTCATTCCCTTTGATACATGGGACAATTGGATTATTTGCTAGGTTGAGTGACAGGTCTGCATTAACGGTAATTTGGCACCATCCGCAGGTACTACGATCTTTTGATATTCTATTCTTCATATTTTTCCGAATGCTACTGACAAACCTAAAAATAATTGCCAATTAGGCAATACTTTCAACTGTTCTTAACGCATAATATTCTAATCCAGATTCGTTGTTTTTGAGATTTATACGGGAAATAACCAAATTTCCCTTTAAAATAAGCCTCTACATTTTTTAAGTTTATGTAATTATAGAAGTTATTTCCTATGAAAATCGTCATTTTAAACAAACCCTATGACGTCCTCTCCCAATTCCGCCCAGATGAAAAACACCAAACCATGGCTGATTTCATCGACGACAAAGATTTACGTCTTGCTGGTCGTCTGGACATGGACTCAGAAGGTCTGGTTTTTTTAACAGATCACGGTGGTCTGAACCAGTACATCACCAATCCTGCCAATAAAAAGTTTAAAACCTATATGGTGCAGGTTGATGGTGATGTCACCGAAGAAGCACTTGAGCAGCTTCGTAAAGGTGTGGAACTTAAAGATGGCATGACCCTTCCAGCCAAAGCTGAAAAAGTATCTGAACCGGAATGGTTGTGGGAGCGTAATCCTCCTGTACGTTTCCGTGCATCTGTCCCAACGTCTTGGGTTGAGATTTCAATTTGTGAAGGCCGTAACCGTCAGGTTCGTCGTATGACCTCTGCGGTGGGCTTCCCTACACTGCGTTTAATCCGTACTAAAATTGGTGATATTGACCTTGTACGTATGGATATTAAACCGGGTGAAACCAAAGAAATTGAACCTTTACTTTATCCAGATTTCCAGAATGTTCCTGCTGAAGAGCCATACCGTTCACGTTCTTATGTGAAAAAACCGGGTGGTACGGGTGGTAAGCCAATGGTTCGCAAGAACAAAGATGGTTCAGTGAAAAAATCAGGTACCAAACGTATCTGGCAAATGGACGAAAGCGAAAAGCCGAAACGTCGTACCAATGGTACAACTCGTCCAAATACCAAAGCACCTCGTGGTCGCGGACGCGGTCGTGGTTAAAACCCAGTCTGCTCATCAGGTAGGGACAGGCTAAAGATCACGCCAGACGGTGTATTTTCTACAGTTGTCTGCCCCTGATGGAGCTGCATGATCGACTGTACAATGGCAAGGCCCAGACCACCCGTCTGGGCTTTTTCGTGCCGGCTGTCATCGATCTGATAAAAACGCTCAAATAAATGCGGATGGTGCTGCTCTGCAATCCAGACTTCTGGCGTCAACACTGATATTTTAATCCTGTGGTTGAGTCGCTGTGCAGACACAATAATCTCACTCCCAGGCTGACCATAAGTAATGGCATTGCTGATCAGATTGGCGACTGCGCGCTGTAACAATACGGTGCTGGCTGTCAGACTTAAATCTGGCGGAACATCCACTTTTAAATGCATCTGCTTCTCTTCGGCCAGAAAGCTGAAGTACTCAAGCAATTCTTGCAGCATGTCATTTAGATTGAAATGCTGTTTTTCAATCGCATATCCGCCATGTTCTACCCGGGCGATAAACAGCATACTTTCAATCATCTGGCTCAGGCGTTCGTATTCTTCCAAGTTGGAATAGAGCAGATTTTCCAGTTCAGCAGGTTCGCGCGACCGCGATAACAGAATCTGTGTCTGCCCGATTAAATTGTTTAATGGGGTGCGAAGTTCGTGTGAAATATCCTCAGAAAAACGTGCCAGCTGCTGATACGCAGCCTGAATATTAGCGAGCATATCGTTCATGGCCTGACGCAGCTCTTGAACCTCAAGCGTATTACTCTGAACATCGATGTGCTGATTGGGCTGCTGAATATTGACCTGTGCTGTAGCCAGCATCAACTGGCGCATGGACTTGAGAATATAGCGTCCTGCCAGCCAGGCCATCAAGGTCGAGAGCAGTATGCCAAGCAGACTATAGAGCACCAGTTTTGATAAATAGCTTGCCAGTATCCTTTGTCCCTCTGCCAGCTGCTTACCAGCCACCAGTTGATAACTGCGACCATCAAACTGCACCTGTTTAAAAGCCAGTCGTGTCGAAGGCTGTTCAGCCTGATTATTCTGAAACTGTAAGGCAGAGGTATAGTGCAATGCCGGAATATGAATCTGCAAAGGATTGATTTCAATCAAGCGATTATTCTGATGTTGCAGCAGCAGTAGATTATCTTCTTGCCCCAGCATGTTTTCATATAATTTGGGATGCTGAACCAAAAGCTCGAAACTCTGGGCATCTTCAAGAAATATTTCAATTCGGGAAATACGTGCAGCCAGTGCCTGATCCTGCTGAGCCTGAATCATCTGTTGCATATTTTGATAAGACAGTAACGCCACACTCAAAAAAACCACGCAGGACACCAATGCAAACGCAATACTCAAGCGTGTTGCCAGCGGTAATAAGATAGGATTGTTCATGGGTATTCATCAAGTTTATAACCCATACCGCGTACGGTATGAATCAGTTTTGGCGTGTAATGATCATCAATTTTGCTCCGCAGCCTGCGAATGGCCACATCCACCACATTGGTATCGGTATTAAAATTGATATTCCAGACCATGGAGGCAATCTGGCTCCGGGTCATCACCTGCCCCTGATGCTCCATCAACAGTTGCAACAGCGCAAATTCTTTCTGGCTTAATTCGATCTTTTGTTCATTACGATATACTTCATGCTTTAGGCGGTTCAATACCAGACCTGCAACCTGATAGGCCTCCTGCTCCAGTCGCGGCACACGGCGCAACAGACTTTTGATCCGGGCCAGTAACTCAATATAGGAAAAAGGTTTGGTCAGATAATCATCGGCGCCAAGCTCCAGGCCTTTCACCCGATCCAGCACATGATCGCGTGCAGTGAGCATCAATACCGGAATCTGGCTAAAAGTTCGCAAGGTTTTCAGCACCTGCCAGCCGTCCAGATCTGGCAGCATTACATCCAGCAGTACCAGATCAAATGACTGTTGCTGCAAACAGGCCAATGCCAACACGCCATTTTCAGCAATGGCCGTGCTATAACCTGACTCACTCAGTCCTTTTGCCAGATATTCAGCAATCTTGACTTCATCTTCTACAATTAAAATATGCATGTCAGTAGTTTAGCTGTTTTTAGCTATGCCTAGATTACAAATTGGTAATCTGATTGTCATGCTGCACTGGCGTATTTCTTTCTACAATAGCAACAGTATTCAATTGCATGAATGACAAGTATGAAAAATTCAATCGCCAAAACAACCCTAGCCTTGTTCAGCAGCTCATTACTACTCAGCTCACTGGCACATGCAGAATTAAAAACAGCACCAGTCATGTCGCTAGAAGCAGCAAAGCTTATGGCCAGCAATGTCATGTTGGCCTGCCAGAAACAGGCCAAGCCCGCAGCAGTCGTGGTTCTGGATCAGGGTGGTAATCTGCTGGCTAGTCAACGCCATGAATCTGTCGGCATTCACAACCTGATCGCAGCAGAACGCAAGGCCTTTACCGCGTATTCAACGAAAACCAGTACGCTGGATTTTATGCGCAATGCCCAGAACAATCCGGACGCACAGAACCTGAATAGTTTGCCTGAACTGCTGTTACTGGGCGGCGGTGTACCTGTTATGTACCAGAATCATATTTTAGGTGCTGTAGGTGTTGCGGGTGCAGGCGGTTCGGAACAGGATCATCAATGTGCCAATAGCGGCATTCAAAGCACTTTAAAACAGCTTTAATCTATTTAAATAAGTCTTATTGGTTTCTTTTATTCAATATTACTTCATCCATCTACTGAGGAATACAACATGAAAAAAATCCTGCTAGCAACCCTTGCGAGCACCGCAGCCACGCTTTCCTTTGCACAGAATCCACTTAGTGTGCATATTTTGAATCAGGAAACAGGTTTACCTTCTGCAAATATTGCAGTTATTTTGGAAGCACAGCAAGGTGAGAAATGGGTCAAGCTCAATGAAGCTAAAACAGATCAGAATGGCCGTATTAAAGAGCTATATCCAAAAGATACCAATCTGCAAAAGGGTATTTATAAAGTGACCTTTAAAACGGGTGACTGGTTTAAGGCCAATAATCAGCGGACATTCTTCCCTGAAGTACCGGTGGTCTTTATGATTGATGGCGCTTTAGAACATTATCATATTCCACTGTTATTGAGCTCTTATGGTTATTCGACTTATCGCGGTAACTAAGCTCTTTCACTTAAGGCCCATCTTATTGGGCCTTATTCTTTTACTTGTTATTCTTGTGCTGGAATGCTATTCATGACTCATATTAAATGAATTTAAGAAATAAAACGTATCTCAAACAAGGAGCTTTGCAATGGATCAGCAAGTCAACCAGATGTTTAATCAGGATCGATTAATCCAGCATCTTGGTGCACACCTTGTTGCTTATAGTCACAATCACGCAAAAATTTCGCTGAAAGTCACTGAACAACATTTACAGGGTCACCAGACCTGTAACGGCGCAGTGATTTTCGCGCTTGCAGATGCGGCATTTGCCATTGCCTGTAATACAGGTGAACATCCGGCTGTTGGTCAGCATTGTGGAATTCATTACTTAAAACCGGCAGTTCTTGGCGATACATTGACTGCTGTAGCAGAACATAGGGCCAGCAGTGGCCGTAGTGGAATTTACGATATTCAGGTGATAAATCAGCATGATCAAATTGTGGCAGAGTTCCGCGGTACCTCTCGACTGATCATCAGATAATTTTCAAAACTTGATAAAAAAACCGGTGTATCAACACCGGTCGTTTAAGTGAGTCACTCTTAATCAGGCTTTCAACCATTGTTCAGCTTTGGCTTGATCTTCAATTTTCAGTTCAACTTCGGTCAGTTCAGAACCGCCTGCCTGAACGTCAAAACTCATTAGCTCATCGCGACGGAAAGCATGCATGGTATAAACACCTTCCTGTTTTGCATAACTTTCCATTAATTTCGTCGTTGCTTTTAAACCATCAATGGCAATAATCACATCATTGGCAGAAAGGCCAGCTACTACAGCAGTACTATCACGACGCGCCGACTGAACCAGTACACCTTCCGGCTTATCTACCAGTTTTAAACCGAAAGGCAATGACTTGTCATTTTTCAGGTTATAACCGATACCAAACTCAGGCAATAACTGATCCAGTGGCAATTCATCTGTGGTATTAATCAAGTGATTAATCTGCTCTGACCAATCATCACCGGTCAGCTCTTTGCATAATTCAAAGATCGTCCGCTCATGTACCTGAACACCCTTTTGTGCATTTTCATACAAACGGCGCATCAAGGCATCCAGACTTGAACCGCGTAAACGCAAACCTAAGTCTAGGCACAATGCAACCAAACAACCTTTGTTGTAATAGCTGGTGCCGGCATTATTCGAGTTTTCATCCTGACGGTAGAATTTCACCCAGGCATCAAAACTGGATTCAGACACCGACTGAATCGCACGACCCGGATTCTGCAAGTAACGATCAATCTGCGCTTTTAATAAAGCAATATATGATTCCTGGTTAATCACGCCACTGCGTAGCAAAATCAAATCATCATAATAAGAAGTGAAGCCTTCAAAGATCCACAGCAAAGACGTATAGCCTTCACGGTTCAAATCATAATTGACAAAATTTTCAGGGCGAATAAATTTCACCAACCAAGAATGGAAATATTCATGGCTACATAGGCCGAGGAAACGCTGATAATCTTTGGAAGGTTCTTCAGGCTCATTGGCCTTCGGCAAGTCATCGCGCGGTGAAATCAGGCTGGTCGAGTTTGGATGTTCCAGACCACCATAACTATTTCCGGTTGCCATGGTCATAAAAGTATAGTCAGCAAATGGCGCTGAACCGAACATGGAGATTTCTGTGCTACAGATTTTCTCAATGTCCTGCTGCATACGTGCTGCATTCATCGCATGCTTGCCGGACACCACAAACTCATGCGGAATACCATTCGCTTCAAAACTGAAACGGGTTTGCTCTGCCAGTTCAAACGGTGCATCAATCAATTCAGCATAGTTTTTGGCTTTCAGGGTGAAACGGCCCTTGACCAGACTTTTGGATTGCATGCCGGTTGCCAGTTGGAAATGCTTTAACTCATCTGGCAGGAAGATTTCTAATTCAATCTCTTTATTTTCCTGACCTTCTAGCCCCAAGCATGCACAGGCCGGGTTGACATAGAGACGGTTTTGATCCACATATGCCCCACGAACAGACAGGTCGTAGGCATAGACATCATATTCAACCGTAATCAGCTCATGATCGGTATTGAATAAACGCCATTTGTTCTTTTCAAATTTCTGGATTTGCAGTTGACGTCCATCTTCATCATAAGCTTTGACCGCCTCAATGTGTTTGGAAAACTCTCGAATCAAATAACTTCCCGGAATCCAGGTCGGTAATGATAAGATCTGCGTCGGGTCTGCCAGAAAGCGAACAGTCACGTGAATAAGGTGCTGACGATAATCGTCAAATTCGATTTGATAATGCAACATAATGGGCGATATAAAATGAAAATAAATGAGGTATAGCTTAGCTTAGCATTTTTTAAGCCAAGATGGTTTAGCTGTCTTATTTGTCTACATTTACGACTAGCTATCTGTATAAAAAAGGCATAGCATGCCTGAAAATTTAATCGTTCAACGCCCGACGGGTTATTAAGGAACATCCTTGAAATACATCATCTCACTGATTGCGGTATTCAGCTTATTTATTTCTGCATTTTCACATGCTGCCTTACTCAATATTCTGCCTGAAAGCGTTGAAGCTGAAGCCTGGACTATTCTGGATTCACAGTCTGGTCAAGTCATTGCAGAACACAATGCCGATGTGCAACGTGCGCCGGCTTCGCTGACCAAAATGATGGTGGCTTATATTGCCTTAAAGGAAATTGAGGCCGGAAAATTAGATAAAAATGAAGTTTTAACTGCCACATCTGTGGTTAAAAATGTCATGTGGGATGAGTCACAGATGTATCTGAAAGAAGGTGATCTGATTACAGTCGATCAGCTTCTGGCGGGTTTGATTATCATGTCTGCCAATGATGCAGCGTTGACGCTGGCTGAGAAAATCTCGGGGAGTGTTCCCCAGTTTGTAGAACGGATGAATCAGGAAGCCAAAGCACTGGGCATGCAGCATAGCAATTTCCAGAATCCGGCCGGCATTACCATGCCCGAGCATTATTCGACTGCTGCCGATTTGGCCCGACTCTCTATGGCGGTGGTGAATGAAACCCCGGATTATCTGTATTATTCCAAACAGCCAAGTTTCACTTATAACCAGCATTTCCATCGTGCCACCAACCGTGTACTTCAGGTCGACCCAAGCGTAGATGGTTTAAAAACCGGTTTTACCCGTGCGGCCGGTTATAACCTGGCGCTGACAGCCAATCGTGTTACAGCAGACTTTGAAATGCCGAAGCGCCGTCTGATTGTGGTAGTGCTAGGCACTAAAAGCGCCACAAAGCGCGCTGAGATATCGCATAAACTGATGAATCTGGCTTATACCTATACCCGCAATGAAGTCGCGATCAAAGATCAGCAACTGTTGGCTGAGTTGCCTGTGATTAAATCCACTTTAAAAATGTTTAAAGTGCAAACCAAGCAGCCGCAGATTATTACTACCTCGCTTTATGATCAGAGCTATAGCATTGACCTGAATCAGTTTGATCAGGCGCATCAGCGTGTCATGCTAAATACAGGTGATGGCGCTTTAAAAAGTATCGAGCCACTTCAGGAAACCCAGACCCATATCAATGTTGAAATGAAGGCATCTGAACTCATTGCGCCCTTAGCCAGCATGATGCCTTTGGCCACGATTCAGATTTATCAAAATAATCAGTTAATTCGCACCATTCAAATTGAAGATCATGTCGAAATTGAAGAAGCCAACCCATTGCAGAAGTTCTTTAGCTGGCTGCAAGGTTTATTCAGTTTCTTTTCAGACTCAACACCCGGCGTAAAACTGTATCCTCTAGATCAATAATCCTCTCAATATCAAGTAATTCTTCAAGCTAGAAGCGCTGATGTAGCCTTCTAGCTGATTCATGATCTATCCCAAATGAGGCACCCCGCCCGAAACGCAGCAATTATTACCCGCTCTCACAGAATTGCTACGTTTTGTAATGTGTATAACAATTTTAATCAAGACGCGATTTAGCACATGCCATAGTATATTTTCTCTCTATTTCTCTTATTTTTATTAAAAAAATAAACAGGTTAAGAACGCATGACAGTACATAAAATCGTGATTGTGGGTGGTGGCGCTGGTGGTCTGGAACTGGCGACACAACTGGGTGATAGCCTGGGTAAAAACGGCAAAGCCCAGATTATTTTGATTGATCAAAAACTGACACATCTCTGGAAACCGCTGCTACATGAAGTCGCCGCAGGTACCTTAAATCCACATCAGCAAGAAACCAATTATTTTGCCCATTCTGCCGCGCATCATTATGAATTTGTTTTGGGGACATTCACCGGTCTGGATCGCGAAGCGAAACAGATCATCGTCGAAACAGAATATTTCTCTAAAAAGAGTGAGCCCAAGAAAAATCAGCGCATTGGCTATGACACACTGGTACTGGCTTTAGGTTCAACCTCAAATGACTTTAATACCGAAGGGGTCAAACAGTTCTGTCATTTTCTCGACAGCCGTCAGCAGGCAGATATCTTTCAGCAGGATCTGCTGCACCTGTATTTAAATGCTCAACATGAGACTTCAAGCCGTGAGCTGAATATTGCCATTATTGGTGCCGGTGCGACTGGGGTAGAACTGGCAGCGGAGCTGGTAGAAGCCAAACAGAATTTCTTTCAATATGGCTTAAACAAGGTCGATCCCAACAAAGTCAAAATCACCTTGATTGAAGCCGCGGATCGTATTCTGACTGCACTCTCGCCTAAAGTTGCTGCAAATACCATGAAACAGTTAGAACAGTTCGGTATTGAAGTCTTGACCAGTCATCGAGTGGCCAAGGTCGATGAAGACAAGATTTATTTTGCCGATGGTTCCAGTCTGGATGCTGAAATCAAAGTCTGGGCCGCAGGGATCAAAGCGCCGGAAGTCTTGGCACAACTCGACGACATGGAAAAAGACCATATTCATCGGCTCAAAGTTTATGCCACGCTGCAAACCAAATCTGATCCAAGTATTTTTGCATTTGGTGATTGTGCGCATTGCCAGCCTGCGGCAGATCAACCGGTATTAGGGCCGCGTGCTCAAGTGGCCAGCCAGCAAGCCAGCTTTCTGGCCAATGCTTTAAAAGCCCATGTCAATGGAGATAGCTATTTGCCGATGTTTAAATTTTCTGACAAGGGCTCCCTGATTTCCTTAAGTCAGAATAAAGCTGTGGGGGAATTGCTGGGTCAGGTCAATGTGCAAGGCTTTGTCGCCAAAACCATGTATGTCTCTTTATACCGGATTCATCAGGCGGCCATTCATGGTTATGCTCATGCCGGTATTTTGACTGCAAAAGATTTAGTTACACGAAAAATTTCTCCAAAGCTTAAATTGCATTGAAATTCCAGAATTTGGCCCAATCAATGAAAAAATCGTCAATAAAATTGTCAAATTGCGTTTTTTTGCTAATTTTAGTCTACAAAAATGCAATTTCACTTTATGATGTACCCTTAAAAAATTGAATGGATCAATTCACATGACTGCTATTGCAAATAACCTCGTGGTTTCTTTCCACTACACATTGACTAACGCAGAGGGTGAAACTCTCGACCAATCTCAAGGTGAACCACTTGCCTATTTGCACGGTGCAGGTAACATCATCCCAGGTTTAGAAAACGCGTTAGAAGGCAAAACTGTGGGTGAAAAATTCACTGTTAATGTTCCTGCTGCTGAAGGTTATGGCGAATATAACCCTGACCTTGTACAAGAAGTTCCTGCGCAAATGTTCCAAGGCGTAGACAACATTCAAGCAGGTATGCAGTTCCAAGCTCAAACTGATGACGGCGTGCAAATCGTAACTGTTAAAGCAGTTGAAGGCGATAATGTTGTTGTAGATGCGAACTTCCCGCTTGCTGGTCAAGACCTGACTTTCGAAGTTGAAATTGTATCGATTCGTGAAGCTTCTCAAGAAGAATTAGATCACGGTCATGTACACGGTGCAGGTGGTCACCAGCACTAAGATCTTCTGATCGAGTGTAAAAAAGGCAAAGTGAAAACTTTGCCTTTTTTATTGCCGCCAAAATATTCATTTTAAAATGGAGAATAAAAAAGCAGGACCATGGCCCTGCTGTTTCAATCCAATCAAGAGATCCCTTTAGAGAATAATCGCTGGATTATTTGCGTTGATTATAAATCTGCATGGCTGCTGGTAACTGTTGACGCATTTGTCCAATACGCTGGCTGTTCGATGGATGCGTAGACAGGAAGGTTGCGCCATTACTGCCACCAAGTTTGTTCATTTTTTCCCACAAGGTAATCGCTGCATTCGGGTTATAACCTGCGCGTGCCATCAGCATCAAGCCCCCCTGGTCAGCACGGCTTTCCAGATTACGCGAGTATGGCAGGCCAATCCCGATCTGACTTCCTAATTGCGCTGCTGCTGCGCCACCCTGGCCCACACCAGCTGCATTCAGACCAATGCCTAAAGCCAGGTCGGTGAGCGCCTGAGCACCAATTTTCTGCTTAGAATGCTCTTCTAAGGCATGTACCATTTCATGACCCATAATTGCTGCAATTTCAGCATCGGTCAGATTCAGCTTATTCACAATACCGGTATAAAATACCACTTTACCACCCGGTGCAACAAAGGCATTAACCTGATCGGACTTGAGCACAGCCAATTGCCACTGGAATGCTGTACCAGTCTGGTTCATTTGGTTCGCAATCGGCTTTAAACGGTTAAATACGGTATTAATACGTTTATAGGTCGCTGAACTGGTGTCCAGTTGACCTTTATTTCTGGCATCAGTGACCATGGCATTATAGCTTTGTGTCGCAGATGCATTTAAGGTCGCAGAATCAGCCCCGGCAATATCCGCAATAGTGGTACAACCCGACAATGTCACGGCTGCGGCAGCCGCCATACCCAATAAAAATTTATTCTTCATTATAATCAACTCTACCTTAGCCCAAGCTTAATTTACATTGTAAAAATTATAAGTGAAAGCATACAGGAGCTAAACGCTTAATTACTCCATCTTCTTATAAATTCTGTAATTTTTAAGCCAAGTACTGTATCGCCAGCCAATAAATCAGACAGATAATGTTCAAGCCCAGATAAACCTGACTTAAGGGTTTTATTTTTTGTTCCAGAATTTCATCTTTACGTTTAAAAAATAAATAGGCGTTTTGCAATAAAATAATAGGCACTAATATACAGGCGATAATGACACTCAGACCAATCAGCGCCGCATAAATCACCTCAGGATTTTGGGTTTGCGCGCGAATAATCATCATGGCAATTGTTGGCGCCCCGCCCATCGCGAATAACAATGAATAAAACATGGTCGCCGATATATTTTTTTGCATCCTTTCACTCATTTTTTCTTTCTTTATATATGGCTATGTTAAAGCACATTTTGTCACAGCACCGATGCAACTTTAGTCTTGAGCCAAATTTATAGTTTTTGGATATAAAAAACCCATCCGGAGATGGGTTTTATCATTCAAGCTTTAATCAAATGAAGATCAAGCATCAAACGGGTGGCGAAGAACGATAGTTTCTTCACGGTCTGGACCGGTTGAAATGATGTCGATTGGACATTCAATCAGTTGCTCAAGACGTTTTACATAGTTCAATGCAGCTTGTGGCAACTGATCCAGCGATTTTGCACCGAAAGTTGACTCAGACCAGCCTGGCATTGTTTCGTAAATTGGTTTTAAAGTTTCGAATGCAAGCGCATCAGAAGAACCGACACAACCAGAATCTGCAGCTTCATAACCGACACAGATTTTCACTTCTTCTAAACCATCAAGAACATCAAGTTTAGTCAGGCAAATACCAGACAGTGAGTTTACATCTACTGAACGACGTAGAATTTCAGCATCGAACCAGCCACAACGACGTTGACGGCCAGTAGACGCACCAAATTCATTACCAATGGTACCAAGGTGTTTACCAACCGCATCACCCACATCGTTTGCAGCGTCATAAACCAATTCCGTTGGGAATGGGCCTGCACCGACACGAGTAGTATAGGCTTTGGTAATACCCAGTACATAATCAAGGTGCAAAGGACCCAGACCTGAACCTGAGCTTACGCCACCAGCAGTGGTGTTTGAAGATGTCACATACGGGTATGTACCATGGTCAACGTCAAGAAGTGAACCTTGCGCGCCTTCAAACATGATGTTGTCACCGTTTTTACGGTAGTTATGCAGTTCAGTTGTTACGTCTACAACCAACGGCGCAACAACCTTACGCCATTCGTCGCAAAGTGCCAGTACGTCTTCTAGCTTAACTGCTTCAACACCATAGTATTGAGTAAGCTGGAAGTTATGGTAATCCAGAAGCTCAGTTAACTGGGCAGTAAGATGTTCACCGCCACGTACCAGATCAGCAACACGAACTGCACGACGCGCTACTTTGTCTTCGTATGCAGGACCGATACCACGACCTGTCGTACCAATCTTCGCATTACCACGTTTTTTCTCACGCGCCTGATCAAGTGCGATGTGGTTCGGAAGAATCAATGGACAGTTTGGAGAAATGCGTAAACGTTCTTTAACAGGAACGCCTTCTTTTTCAAGAATATCCATCTCTTTGATGAGCGCTTCAGGAGAAAGAACAACACCGTTACCAATTAAGCACAATACGTTTTCACGTAAAATACCTGATGGAATGAGGTGTAAGACAGTTTTCTTACCACCAACCACAAGAGTGTGACCTGCGTTATGTCCGCCTTGATAACGAACGACCGCTGCCGCTTGATCTGTGAGCAGGTCGACGATTTTACCTTTACCTTCGTCGCCCCATTGGGTACCAAGTACCACAACATTCTTGCCCATAATAGCCTCATTACATCATGCTGTTAAAGTTGAAAGCCCCGCTCAGCGACATGAACACTGAGCCAAGCAGTTAAATCGTTTTGACTGTCCACTCACCATTCGCATTCACCAGCTGGTGCGTCGCATATGGAATCGAGTTTAAATCATCATTACCCAGTAACTGAATTACACTTAAGCCTTGTGCACGAATGTTCTGAATCGCATTCAGAAGTTCTGCATCAGTGCCTTTAGGTGCAACCACAACCTGTACTGCGTCAAACTGACCTGCGCTTAACGCATATAAGTCACAAGAGAAACCTGTGGCAGGACGCGCACGACCGAAATGTTCACCAATGCCATCATAACGACCGCCTTGTGCCAGTGCTGCTGCACGATTCGGTGCATAGACTGCATACATCAGACCAGTATGATAATGGTATGAACGCAATTCAACCACATCAATCCCAATACTCAAGTTTGGCCAACGGGCTTGAACCTGATCTTTGGTAATTTGTAAGGCATCAAAAGCTTGCTTGAAGGCTGGATTCGCCAACACTTCAGCACTTAAATTTGCCTGTAATGCGTCCAGATCGCTGGCATAGCGGCCCAGTGCATAAAAGTCCTGACCAAATTTCAGTTCTGCCGTAAATTCTTCCAACTCTGGCAAGGCCTTACGTTGGTATAAATCAGACAGTTTACGTTCAGCAACTTTGTTCAAACCTGCTTGAGCCACCAGACTGCGGAATAAGCCGACATGACCCAAGTCCAGATGGATTCCGTCTGCCAGACCTGTTTCCTGAATCAGACTGATCATTAAATCGACCATTTCTACATCGGCATCGATGCTGTCTGAACCAAACAGTTCGGCGCCTAACTGCAAAGGCGCACGCGAGGTATTAAAACCGCGTGGTTTGGTATGCAGAACGGTACCTGCATAGCAGTAACGCGCCACACCTTCCACTGGATGTACATGTGCATCAATACGCGCCACTTGTGGTGTCATATCGGCACGCACACCAAGCAAACGACCAGAAAGCTGATCGATGACTTTAAAAGTGGCTAAGTCTAAATCTTGATTCGATTCTGAGAGAGAAGAGAGAGATTCGATGTACTCAATGAATGGCGTGTACACCAACTGATAACCTCGAGATGCAAGGAAATCCAGTGATTTACGGCGCAAACTTTCAATGACTTGCGCTTGTTCTGGTAATACATCAGCTACACCATCAGGTAATAACCATGTCTCTGAAATGGGCATGTTGTAAACCTAAATTCTTGTCAGCGCGGAACGAATCCGCATAAAAAAATCGGGAGCACACCCGATTTCTCCTAGTCTAGCACGATAGTTTTGGCTGTGCATCGCAAAATTTTATAATTTTTACTCTCTTATGCAATGAGCCACAATTGCGTCAACTATCAGCGTTTTATCGTGTATGACCAACACGCGCTATAAACAAAAAATCATTTTAGACCAATGGCAATGCGGTGGTACTTTTTACCGTTTGCAATGGAATTTCGGTTTTTACACTTTGGATGCAGGGAATTTGAGTCAAATGATGAATCTGAAATTTACGATAGGCATCCAGATCGGCCACCACAATTCTTAAAAAGAAATCACAATCTCCCGCCATTAACTGGCATTCCACCACTTCCGGCATCTCCTTGATGGCTTCAACAAATTGATCGACCACGGCGGCTTCTTGAGATTTAAGCCAAACCCGTGCAAATACACTCATTGCCAGATTGACTTTTTGCGGATTGAGTAAGGCGACATACTGCTCAATGACCCCATCATCTTCTAGTTGCTTGACTCTTCTTAAACAGGGGGACGGCGACAAGCCAATTAATTGAGCCAGTTCATTATTTTGCAATTTTCCGTTCTTTTGCAGTTCATGCAAAATGCGTTTATCAATTTGATCCATCTTGTTACTTTAGTATTTAAAACCCCTTTAAGCCAATTTAGCGCAATTTAATTCCAAATCAAATTTAAATTGCATGCACTACAACAGCAAATAGCCCGATTATCGCTATAAAATACGGTTCAATATTGAAGTCCTCAGGTCACTGACATGCTTTTGCTCAGACAAAGCAGCACGCCCGCGCTCGCGCATACAGATTTCAGCGAATTTCAGCGCGGTATGAAAGATTCTATTCCTATGCTTTTAGGAATTATTCCCTTTGCTTTGGTGCTAGGTGCGACTGCGATTCAGAAAAATTTCAGTGTGCTGGAAGTGCCTTTGCTGACTGGACTCAATTTTGCCGGCGGTTCTGAATTTGCCATTCTGGAAGTCTGGACCAGTCCACCCAATTTATTCATGCTGCTGTTTATTACCTTTTTGGTGAATAGCCGGCATTTGCTGATGGGTGCAAGCCTAGTCCCGTATTTAAAACATCTCCCGAATCGCAAAGTATTGCCGGCCCTGTTTTTTATGGTTGATGAAAGCTGGGCCTTAAGTCTGGCGGATGCGCAAAGAAAGCAGGCCCAGCAGGGTTATCGGGCTGCTTTTAGCATGCCCTACTATGCCGGTTTATGTTTCTGTCTTTATCTGATGTGGGTCGGTTTTACCACACTGGGCGCGATGCTTGGACCTGTTTTAGGCGATATCAACCGCTGGGGCTTTGATATGGCCTTTCCTGCTGTATTTCTGGTGTTGATGCAAAGCATGTGGAAAGGCTTGAGTGCAGCCCGGCCATGGCTAGTAAGCCTGATCTGTGCTGCTCTGGCTTATTTATATTTGCCTGCTGGCTGGTATGTGCCGATGGGTGCCCTAGCCGGCATTGTGTCTGCTTTTTTCTTGATTGGTGAGGAGGAAGCATGATTGAGATGAGTACATTGCTGGCCATCCTGCTGATTGCGGCAACCACCTATCTGACCCGGATTCTGGGCTATGTCTTATTAAAAAATAAGACGCTGACACAACGTCAGCGTAAAATCATGGACGTTGTACCCGGCTGTGTCCTGATTTCAGTCATCGCACCGTATTTTGTACGCGACAACCCTGCAGATCTGATCGCTTTGGCTTTAACGCTGTTTGCCGCTACGCGTTTTGGCTTGCTCCCCACAGTTGCCATCAGCATGGTGTCTGCAGCCGTCTTAAGAACTCTTCTCGTCTAGCCCTCAAACAGAATTCTTTATATGATTTCTAAAGGGATTCTGTTTATTTCTGTGGGTCTACGACCTTGGTGAGCAGGCTGACCAGCTCTGCATTTTGCAACTCGACCTGCTGCAGTTTGGTTGTAGTCTGATCCAGCACTTCCTGCTGTACATGCATTTTTTTAGCCAAATCCTGCATGATTTCCAGGGTCTTTTTTAAATTTTCTTCCAGATGCGCGACTTTCTCTTCTACCGGCACGCCCTCCACGACACCTGAACCATCATTCTGATTGAACTGCAGCCAGATTAGAAAAATCACTGCCAATGTGAGCAGTATAATAAATCCCCAAACCACCATCATATGCTTGCTCTTATTTCATTTTATTGGCTTTATCTTAACGAAAAATCATGCAGATGATGCAAATAATTCAAGCACTCACGCTGCTTTTCGATCAATTACGCGCAAATTCTATTAAAACAACGCATATCAAGAATGTTTAAAGCAAAAAAAGCACCGTATATCGGCACTTTTCAGGCTTAGCAAAGTCAAACTTAATGAAAAGATTCACATAAATCCAGCAAGCGGTTGGCATAACCCCATTCATTGTCATACCAGGCAAAGACCTTGGCCTGTTGTCCCACCACTAGGGTTTGGGTCAGGTCAACGATCAAGGAATAAGGAGAATGATTAAAATCACTCGACACCAAAGGTTCATCCGTCACTGACATGATTTCGGCAAAATCCTGTCGCGCCGCCTTAATTAACACTTCATTCAGTTTATGATCGGTAATCGGTGACTGGGAAACAAAGGTCAGGTCAATTGCTGCGACATTAATGGTCGGCACCCGAATTGAATAACCGTCAATCCGATCTTCCATTTTTGGCATAACCCGCTTTAATGCACCCAGCGCACTGGATGTGGTGGGAATAATATTGTGTCCTGCTGCCCGTGCACGACGCAGATCGCGATGCGCCTGATCCAGCACAGATTGATCTGCGGTCACCGCATGGATTTCGGTCATTAACGCACTGCTGATGCCAAAAGCATCATCGAGGATTTTGACCAGCGGTACTAGGGCCTGAGTGGTACAGGACACACTGGAAATGATCTGGTCGGTGGCTTTAACTTCGTGATGATTGATACCATACACAATCGCAGCATCGACAGTATCAAAGGGTGCTGCTCCAATAATCACCCGTTTCGCCCCTGCCTCAATATGCTGGGTCGCAGCTGCACGGGAACGGAACAGCCCGGTACATTCCAGCACTACATCTACTTCAAGTTTTTGCCAGGGAAGCTGCGCCGGGTTGGCTTCACACAAAACCTGAACTTTTAAGCTGGCATCCTGATAGCTGAGATGCAGATAAATATGTTCGGCATCATAGCTGACGTCTACCTGTCCCGGAAAACGGCCATGGGTTGAGTCATATTTAAACAGATGAATTAAGGTTTCAACATCAGCAATATCGTTAATGGCAACGATTTCAAATTTAAAATCTTTCGGATTTTCAAACCAGGCACGCAATACATTACGTCCAATACGCCCAAATCCATTGATTGCCACTCGTTGCATGACTCAACCTTTTATATGCCTATTTTAAAACTCCTCTATGTTAAAGGATTTCTTGCGCAGTACATGAAAAACTTCAGTGAAAATATTGATTTTCGATTATTTTATTTCTGATACATCGCCCAGTATTCAGATCTTTTAAAATTCTGATGCTGTGTAAATAGATGGATATAACCGAATTGTTCTGAATAGAAAATTCATTTTATGAATTCAGCACTAAACCCGAGTCAATAATTCCTTGGCAATTGGTTTTAAAATGATTGGTGCATACCGCTTTTTCCGTTATAATTTGGCGTTTTAAATTTTTAAGCCCCGCATTGCAGCAGAGCTCTCATGTGCTTGTCAGACTGTGGTGTTTTAGCCAAATCGGAAATTATGGAGTGACTTGGTTGTGAGTACTCGTTTTATGACATCAGCTGAAATTCGTGAAGCATTTTTGCGTTACTTTGAATCGCAAGGGCATACACGTGTCGCGTCGAGTTCACTAGTACCCGCCAATGATCCAACTTTACTGTTCACCAATGCGGGTATGAACCAGTTTAAAGATTGCTTCTTAGGTCTAGAAAAACGCGATTATGTCCGTGCCGTATCATCACAAAAATGCGTACGTGCAGGTGGTAAACACAACGACTTGGATAATGTCGGTTATACCGCGCGTCACCATACCTTCTTTGAAATGTTAGGTAACTTTTCATTTGGTGATTACTTCAAACGTGATGCGATCAAATTTGCCTGGGATTTTTTGACGGGCGATGACTGGTTAGCGCTACCTAAAGATAAGCTTTATGCCACTGTTTATCATACCGATGACGAAGCATTCGACATCTGGAACAAAGAAATCGGCCTAGATGCATCTCGCATTATCCGTATTGGTGACAACAAAGGTGGTCAATACGCATCAGATAACTTCTGGGCGATGGGCGACACAGGTCCTTGCGGCCCATGTTCTGAAATTTTCTTTGACCATGGCGATCACATCTGGGGTGGCCTGCCGGGCACACCTGAAGAAGATGGCGACCGTTTCATTGAAATCTGGAACAACGTTTTCATGCAGTTTAACCGCACGAGTGATGGCGTACTTCATCCGCTTCCAGCGCCTTCTGTAGATACTGGTATGGGTCTTGAGCGTATTTCTGCAGTTTTACAGCATGTCAACTCAAACTACGAAATCGATTTGTTCCAGCACTTACTCAAATCTGCGGCTGAGATCATTGGTCTGGATACTACTGCACTTGAAGCTGAAGCGGCTGAAAAAGGCACACCTGTACAATACCCTGCTTCACTTAAAGTGGTTGCTGACCATGCACGTTCATGTTCATTCCTGATTGCTGATGGCGTAAATCCATCAAATGAAGGTCGTGGTTATGTACTGCGTCGTATCATCCGCCGTGCAGTGCGTCACGGTAACAAACTGGGTGCGACCGGTTCATTCTTCCATAAAATGTTGCAGCCGCTTATTGAAGTGATGGGCGAAGCATATCCAGAACTTGCAGCACAACAAGCACGTATCGAAGCTCAACTGCTCAAAGAAGAAGAACAATTTGCCAAAACACTTGAGCAAGGTTTGAAATTGCTTGAAGGCGAATTGGCACAATTAAAAGGTTCTGTGATTCCGGGTGAAGTGGTTTTCAAACTTTACGACACTTACGGTTTCCCGACGGACTTAACTGCGGATATCGCACGTGAACGTGACTTAAGCATTGACGAAGCTGGCTTTGAAGTTGAAATGGCAGCACAGCGTCAACGTGCGCGTGATGCAGGTAAATTCGCGATCGATTACAACAGTGTTGTCAAAGTTGAAGGCGAAACTCAATTTGATGGTTATGATGCAACTGCAGGCGAAGGCCAAATCATCGCAATCTATAAAGATGGCGAGCAAGTAGATGAAGTCGTTGAAGGCGACGAAGCTTTAATCGTACTCAACCAGACTCCTTTCTATGCAGAAAGCGGTGGTCAAATCGGTGATACAGGTATTTTCAAAAACTATACCGGGATTTTCGAAGTTCAGGACACGAAAAAATCTGGTGGTGCATTTGTACATCAAGGCATCGTGACCATGGGTAACTTGAAAGTTACTCAAAATGTAGAAGCAACAGTGCAAGCCGAGATTCGTGCAGCAACTGCACGCAACCACTCTGCAACTCACCTACTACATGCTGCGCTGCGTCAAATTCTGGGCTCACATGTACAACAAAAGGGTTCATTGGTCGCATCTGATGTGTTACGTTTTGACTTTGCCAATGATCAACCGGTTAGCTTTGAACAGCTGCAAGAAATTGAACGTCTGGTCAATGCTGAAGTAATTGCCAATACTGCGGTGTCTACTGAACTGCTGGATATTGAATCTGCCAAAGCCAAAGGCGCGATGATGCTGTTCGGCGAAAAATACGGTGACGAAGTCCGTGTATTGTCGATGGGTTCAGTGATTGAAGAGAAAAATTTCTCCATCGAGCTTTGCGGTGGTATTCACGTAAAACGTACCGGTGACATCGGTCTGTTCAAGATCACTTCTGAAGGTGGTGTTGCAGCAGGTATACGTCGTATTGAAGCAGTGACAGGCACCAAAGCAGTTGAAGTTGCACAAAAAGCCGATCGTGACATCAATACGATTAACGGTTTGCTCAAAGCGCAAAAAGACCAGACTTTAGAAAAAGTTGAAGCGTTAGTTGATACTGCCTCTGGCTTGCAAAAACAGATCGAACAACTGAATCAGAAACTTGCTAGCCTGCAAGCCGGTGAACTTCTAAGCCAAGTTCAAACCATTGCAGGTCGTGCAACCTTGATTACAACCGTTGAAAATATGGATGCGAAAGCACTACGCAACCTGCATGACGGTGTGAAATCAAAATTAGAAAATGCAGTCATTGTGCTTGCAGGTGTAGAGGGTGACAAGGTGAGCTTGATCGCATCTGTAGCAAAAGACTTTACTGCATCTATAAAAGCGGGTGACATCATCAAACATCTGGCAACTGAGCTGGGTGGTAAAGGTGGTGGTAAACCTGACTTGGCACAAGGTGGCGCGCCACTTAACGAGAAGTTTGCTCCGGTGATGGCAGATTTAACTGCCTGGCTGGCAGCAAAATAAAACTTCAATTTTGTGTAACTGACCCTGATAGGACTATCAGGGTCATGGCTTATATGGAACAACTATGGCACTAATCGTTCAAAAATATGGCGGTACCTCTATGGGTACTCCCGAGCGCATTTTAAATGTTGCTCGTCGTGTGAAACGCTGGCATGACCATGGCCACAAGGTGGTTGTGGTTGTATCAGCGATGAGTGGCGAAACCAATCGTCTGCTTGCTCTCGCGAAAGCCATTACCGAAACCCCTGACCCACGTGAACTAGACCAGATGGTCTCTACGGGTGAGCAGGTTACGATTTCTATGTTAGCGATGGCGCTCAACTCTATTGGCGTTGAAGCAAAATCACTGACAGGTCGCCAGGTTGGCATGAAAACCGACAGCTCATTCAATAAGGCACGTATCGAATCAATTGATACTGAAGTCCTGAACTCGAATCTGGATGCTGGCCGTGTACTTGTAGTTGCAGGTTTCCAGGGTTTTGACGAGCATGGCAATACCACCACTTTAGGCCGCGGCGGTTCTGATACTTCAGGTGTCGCGATTGCTGCTGCACTAAAAGCCGATGAATGCCAGATTTATACAGACGTTGATGGCGTATATACCACTGATCCACGTGTTGCACCCAAAGCCAAGAAAGTTGACCGTATTTCCTTTGAAGAAATGCTTGAAATGGCGTCACTGGGTTCAAAAGTCCTGCAAATTCGTGCAGTTGAATTTGCCGGTAAATATCAAGTACCTTTACGCGTATTATCCAGCTTCGACAATGACAATGATGGCGCATTCGACGAAGAATTTAAGCAAAACGTGGGTACACTTATTACGACTGAATTGGAAGACAATATGGAACAGCCAATTATCTCCGGTATCGCATTTAACCGTGACGAAGCAAAATTAACGATTTTAGGTGTACCTGATGAACCGGGCATCGCCTCTAAAATTTTGTGCCCGATTGGTGATGCCAATGTTGAAGTGGATATGATTATCCAGAACGTTGAAGAAGATGGTACGACTGATTTTACTTTTACAGTCAACCGCAGCGAATTGAACAAGGCCAAAGCCATTCTCGAAGCAACCGCTCAGGAAATTGGTGCACGTGAAGTCGCTACCCGTTCAGATATCGTCAAAGTTTCTATCGTCGGTGTAGGCATGCGTTCACATGCAGGTGTTGCAAGCAAAATGTTTACCGCACTGGCAGCTGAAGGTATTAACATCCTGATGATCTCTACTTCTGAAATCAAAATTTCAGTGATTATTGAAGAAAACTATCTGGAACTTGCAGTTCGTTCACTGCATACCGCCTTCGGTCTAGACCGCGAACAAGGTGAATCAAGCGTACGCGCTTAAGAGGAATGACAAAATATTGTCATTGTTTGACAGTATTCTATAAATCTCTACAAAAATTCAGAGCCACTATAGTTTTTTTTATAGTGGCTCTGTTATATTAAGCCTGAGGATTTTTAAAAAACTGAGATAGATTAAAATCTTTCACCCAGATGACAGAATTTCTATCCAGATTTTATTTTTTAATTTTTGGTTGTGTTTTTGTTTTATATTCAATAGATTGCAGGTTTTGCATTTTGCAAGGAGAGAAACATGCTGATTTTGACTCGACGTGTCGGGGAAACTTTAATGATTGGAGACCAAGTCAGCGTGACTGTGCTTGGTGTAAAAGGTAATCAGGTTCGTATTGGGGTCAATGCTCCGAAAGAAGTCTCTGTGCACCGTGAAGAGATTTACCAGCGTATCCAGCATGAACGTGCAATGCATGAACATCTTCAGCATATCGATCAGGATTTCCAACCTTCGTATGAAGATGAAAACCAAACACAAAATAACTTTAACCGTTAATTTTTGTGTAAATCATAAAGCGGCTTTGAAGCCGCTTTTAATTGATCTATACTTTAATGAATACACATTTCAATATTCAGAACCTTTAAATTAAATAAGAATTAAAGTTCTGCGCCCTGCTGTTCCAGCAATGCTGCAACTACCTTTTTTACCGGCCCAAAACTACGACGGTGCTCATCAATCACCCCATGCAAGGCAATCGCTTCAAAATGTGCTTTGGTTGGATAGCCCTTGTGCTTGGCAAAACCAAATTGTGGATGCTTTAGATCCATCTCAATCATTTGATGATCACGGGTAACTTTGGCCAGAATACTAGCAGCAGAAATTTCTGCATGCAAAGCATCGCCACCAATGATCGCGTCACAGCTCATCGTTAGCCCCTGAGGGACTTTATTGCCATCGACCAGCACATGCTCAGGTTGAATCGCTAAAGCTTCTACAGCACGGCGCATTGCCAGTAAGGATGCCTGCAGAATATTATGCTCATCAATTTCTGCTGCTGACGCCTCAGCAATTGCCCAAGCCAGCGCTTTTTCCTGAATTTCGATAAAAAGTTTTTCACGTTTCTTTTCAGTCAGTTTTTTAGAGTCATTTAAACCTTCAATCGGGTTATTTGGATCTAAAATTACCGCGGCCGCCACCACTGAACCGACCAGCGGTCCACGCCCTGCTTCATCTACACCAGCAATTTTCATGTCATTTCCCATAAAAAATAGGCTGAACCTGTCAGCCTATTTCAATTTAATCTTGGCTTAGTTTACAGCTTCAGCCACACAAGCGTTAATGGTTTTTGCAACCACATTGCCCACGATTGTGGTACGTGCCACCGGATCAATCGCAGCAGTCACCAAATCAACCGCTGTCACATTTTGCGGTGCTTTTTCGCTGACACAGCCACAAATTTCAGACTGGATATTTTGCTTTTGTGTTGTGGTCATTAAACGTGTTGCCGTTTGCCACGCTGGAATATTATTCAGTTCAGTGGTGCATTTTGCATTGATCGCGATTTTAAGCGCAGTGCCGCCCAGTTGTTGAGTGGTACTTGGCGCCTCAGAAGTGCCTGTCGCTGTACACGCTGATAAAACCAGAGTCAGTGGCGCAAGTACAGCCAATAATTTTTTCACAGATATATTCCTTATTCATTCATAGATGAAGACTGTCGCTATTGTGCCGAAATTCACCTGAATAAGAAATCTAAAAATCACTAGGCATGTTTAATCTACAGCCAACCAATTTAATAGATGTTGCATGAAAGCCACCATAGCGTTGCAGATTTGGAATTGCTGAATTGATTCACCCTTTGCTAAGGTTCGGCCTTAATGAAGAGCAACGGAATATCTAGATGAATAAATCACTGTATTACACACGAACAGCGCAATGGCTGCATTGGATCATGGCGGTTATTTTTATTGCGGCCTGGCTCATCGGTTTTTATAGTGGTAATTTTTTAAGTTATGACGTTGATGGCAGCTTTAAGGGTGATGTGATTTCACTGCATAAAAATATTGCAACCACCATTATTTTCCTGCTCGTTGTTCGGATTTTCTGGCGCTATACCCATCCTGCACCGTCACTGCCTGAGAGTATGTCACCGCGGATGAAAACGTTGGCACATGCTGGTCATCTGGCGCTGTATTTCATGCTGATTGCCCTACCCCTTACAGGTTGTTTGTATAGCTGGAGTTTGGGTTATCCAGCACCGGTGCTGTATTTATTTAACCTGCCACCCCTCATTGCCGAAAACTCGGCTGTGACCGCTATTGTTAAGCCCTTGCATATCTGGCTTTCCTGGGCAGTCGGCGTTCTACTGGTTGGCCATATTGCCGCAGCCTTTAAACATCATTTTATCGATAAAGATCATGTATTAAAAAGTATGACCCAACAGGATAAATAGTTAGACCATTAATATGGGCTAAATAATGTTCCCAGTCTGTGCTTGCAGGCTGTTTCATTAAATAAATTCCTTGAGACAACTTCTGAGACTGTTTGCAATCGCTTTTTGCGTCAGTTCTTTTTTGGCTGCTTCATCAACTGTGGCTTTTAACAAAGTTTTGGCAGGCACATCTTTTAACGCATGCTCACCTACACATGAACACACATTTTTCTCAAGTTCAACTTTACTGGTGTCCTGCATTAAGTAGGTCGAAACTTTCCAAACTTTGGAATTTTGCAGCTCTTTACTGCATTGATATTCAATCAAAGGTTTTAAAGTACGTTGTGTCAATGTCATATCCGCACTAGAACAGGCAGAAATCAACAATATGCTGAGGATCAGAAGTAAACTTTTCAATTTCATATTGGCCTATAAAAATAATAAAGGCAGAGCGAACTCTGCCTTTTGTAAAAACTTAAACCAAGGCACGGATCTGGTTGATCCATTTCTCTTTTTCAGCCTCTGGAATAAACGACGCTTCAAAGGAGTGCGTTGCCAACTGCTTTAATTCCTCGTTACTCAAGTCTAGCGCTTCAGCAATGGCAATAAAGTTGTCATTCATATAGCCACCAAAATAGGATGGATCATCTGAGTTGACTGTAACATGGACACCCTGCTGCAAGAGACGACGGATATTATGCTGCTGCATATCCTCGACCACACAAAGCTTCAGATTTGACAGCGGGCACACCGTTAAGGGCATTTTTTCGCGAATCAACCGTTGCATTAACTCAGAATCTTCTTCTGAACGCACCCCATGATCAATACGATTAACTTTCAGTAAATCCAGAGCTTCCCAGACATATTCTGCCGGGCCTTCTTCGCCCGCATGTGCTACGACCAAAAACCCTGCTTCACGCGCTTTGGCAAAGACACGTTCAAATTTAGAAGGTGGATGCCCGACTTCACTTGAATCCAGACCAATCGCAATAATCTGGTCTTTATAGGGCAATGCCTGCTCCAGCGTTTCAAAGGCCGCCTCTTCACTTAAATGACGCAGGAAACACATGATCAAATGTGAGCTGATTCCAAGCTTGGCCTTGGCATCATCGCAGGCTTTTTGCAGGCCATTGATGACGGTCGCAAAAGCAATTCCACGGTCGGTATGCGTTTGCGGATCGAAGAACATTTCTGTATGCACCACATTGTCTTCGGCACATTTTTCAAAATAGGCCCAAGCCAAGTCATAAAAGTCCTGTTCATGGATCAGTACATTGGCCCCGGCATAATAAATATCCAGGAAGGACTGAAGATTATGGAAATTATAAGCCTGCTTAACTTCCTCGACAGATTTATACGGGATGGCAATCTGATTACGCTGAGCGATTGCAAACATTAGCTCAGGCTCAAAAGTGCCTTCAATATGAACATGAAGCTCGGCTTTTGGCAAAGCGCGAATCAACTCAAGACGGTTCATCACTTCTCCTCGTGAAACCTTTAAATAATAAAAAAGGGCGCAAACTCAGTTTACACCCTTTCTGAATGTAGAAAAATTAGCCACCAAACAGTGCGAATTTAAGCGTCCATAGAACAGCAATAATCCAGACCATATACGGTACAGTCGCAGCCTTACCAGTCAACAACTTGATCAGTGCATAGCTGATAAAGCCCATCGCAATACCATCCGCAATCGAATAGGTAAATGGCATAAATACGATGGTTAAAAATGCCGGTACTGCCTCAGTAATATCTTCCCAGTCAATATGGACGATACCCTGAATCATCAACACACCAACAAATAACAATGCTGGCGCAGTGGCAAAACTCGGAACTGATTGTGCAAGCGGTGCCAGGAATAAACAGGCAATAAATAGTAATCCAACCACCACGGCGGTTAGACCGGTACGACCACCTGCTGCCACACCCGCAGAAGATTCAATATAAGGCGTAGTTGAAGAAGTACCCAGTGCCGCACCAGCAACAATCGCTGATGAGTCAGCAAATAAGGCTTTCTTCAAACGTGGTAATTTCCCGTCTTTTAACAGACCTGCACGATGCGAAACACCGACCAACGTCCCGGTAGAGTCAAACAGATCGACCAGGAAGAAAACAAAAATCACCCCAATTAAACTGGCAGTAAAGAGGCCTTCAAAATCCATTTGCATGAATGTTGGAGCCAGCGATGGAATATGACCCACTACACCTTGGAATTCGTTATAACCTAGTGCCGTTGCAATGGCAGTCACCACCAGAATACTGATGATAATCGCACCACGGACTTTAAACTGGTGCATTACCACAACCAACAAAAAGCCAAAAAGTGCTAATAATACAGAAGGTTGTTTCAGATCACCCAAGCCCACCAGTGTGGCTGGATTATCCACAATAATTCCGGCATTTTTCAGTGCAACCAATGCCAGGAACAAGCCAATACCACCACCAATCGCGAGCTTGAGCGACATTGGAATTGCATTGACAATGGCTTCACGTATTTTAAACAGGCTAATGGCAATAAAGACCAGACCTGAAACAAAAACTGCACCCAAGGCGGTTTGCCAAGGCACCCCCATTCCCAGACATACAGAATAGGTAAAGAAGGCATTTAAGCCCATGCCTGGTGCCAGCGCAATTGGATAATTCGCAATCAGGCCCATGACTAAACAGCCAATCGCAGCTGCAAGACAGGTTGCTACAAAGACAGCCCCATGATCCATCCCTGTTTCGGACAAGATCATTGGATTGACAATAATGATGTAACACATGGTTAAGAATGTAGTTACACCAGCCAGAACTTCTGTACGGAAACTGGTTTTGTTTTCACTCAGTTTAAACAGACGTTCAAGCATATTTTCTGAAGATGGATTAGGAGTCGTCATGACCTAGCCCCTATTGAGTAAACTTTATGCTTCAAGCACGCCGTCAAATAAATGAAATTTCACAAAAAATTCATTTATTTTGAGGATGTGTTAGCAACGAATATGCCAGTATAGCCATTTGACGGGTTCAAATGTTTGAACAGCTTACAGCCCCAGGGCTATGCTATAAAAACCCCAAAAAATCTAAACAAAAAAGCTGCATAACTTTTATGCAGCTCTATTTAATGATATAAATCAAATGCTTAGAAAGATGAAGTTTGCTTCATCTTTATAGGTGGCAAATTATAACACATTGATTTCTGATTGCTTCTTTGATTTTATACTTTATTTAAAATCAATCTATTTAATTCGAATATTTTTAATATTTTATTATATTTATTATTGAGTTAATTTTATTAATTACGCTAAATTGAAAAAAAAGAAAATTGATGCATGTGTTAATGTCGATGCCGATTAGAGTCTAACAATTTGCTGGAGTCACGCGCTTCATTCAAGACATGACGGATTTTTTCGTATTTTCTGATTTCTGCCTGTTTATGCACGCAGAATCCTAATACACTGACCATTAACACAAAAACAGGAATAGCATGTATTTTCATTTTTATTATTCTGCTTTGTAACACTGTGCAATTATGCTAACAAAAAACCTAATAAACTTGTGACTTACTTTACATTTAACCCGATAGAATGCACTTCTTAAACCGTTTAGCGATATTTTTCTATCGTTTTATTTATTATTACTTAATTAATTTTTCATTCTTTCTCAAAAAATCTCTTGCGCTAAATACTCCCCAAAGTTAATAAATTAAATATTTGAATATTAAATACTTATTTATTTAAATAAAAATTTCTATTGGAAAGAAAAATATAAAAATTAATGAAAATTCCCTGATTTAAAATATATTAACTTGAGCTATTTTATTCAGCTTTTCCCAGAAATATCAGTTTCAATTTTCTGTAAAAAACAATTCAATAGATGAGATTTTACGCATTATTTCAATGAGTTCAGCGATAATTCTAATTTTTTATCTAACTTAAAATTTGGGAAAGACGCTAAAAACCATATTTGTACCGAAGTGCAGCCAATCAACTCCCCCCCTGGCACTCAATATTTAAAAAACGATTAAAGCTGGATAAATAAAATTTCAATACTCATAGCTCCCAATACCGCCTAGAAACCAATTATTCTATGCGGTAGCGGAATAACGTTATTTATGCACTGATTTGTTCATCACGTTTAAATACCAATTCACCTTTAAGTGAACTATCGGCATCAAAATAATAGCCATCGGTATTGAATGCTTTGAGTTCTTCGGCACGTTCAATTCTATTTTCAACAATAAAACGTGCCATCAAACCACGTGCTTTTTTAGCATAGAAACTAATCACTTTATATTTGCCATTTTTCTGATCCAGAAATACTGGCTTAATAATCTCTGCCTGAATTTTGCGCTCGTTCACCGATTTATAATATTCATCAGAAGCAATATTCACCAAGATCTCAGACTGGGCTGCGGCTAAATCTTGATTGATCAGATCAGTGATGTGATGTGCCCAGAACTCGTATAAGTTATGCCCGCGAGAATTGGCCAATTTGGTTCCCATTTCCAGACGATAGGGCATCATCAGATCCAAGGGACGCAAAAGCCCATATAAACCAGACAACATACGCAAATGCTGTTGTGCAAAGTGCAGATCTTCCTGCTTTAAGCTATAAGCATCCAGACCGGTATAGACATCTCCTTTAAAGGCAAAAATAGCCTGACGTGCATTGGCTAAATTAAAATCTGGTTGCCAGTCCTGGAAACGTGCTGTATTTAAATTGGCAATTTTTTCACTGACACTCATCAAACTGGAAATTTCTGTTGCAGAAAGTGTGCGACAAGCTTTGATCAAATCCTGCGAATGTTCTAATAATCTGGCTTGAGTAAATTGGTCAGTGGGTAATGGGGTATCGTAATCGAGCGTTTTGGCTGGAGAAATTAAAGCGAGCATGGCAACCTGGTCAAAAAATGATTAATCAAACTATATCAGTCTGCTTATTTTAATTCCAATTCATGTTTTTATTCACCATAATCGTTAAAATGCGCGATTCTCCTGTTAATCATCGGTATTTATATGTCCGAGCAAATTTTCCTTCAAGGACCTGCGGGTCAGATTGAAGTTTTTGTGGATTATCCTCAGGGTGAAGTGAAAGGATTCGCGGTAGTTTGTCACCCCCATCCCTTGCAAGGTGGTACGCCCCAACACAAGGTTCCCGTTCTATTGGCACAAATGTATATGGAACGTGGCTGTGTTGTGTATCGTCCGAGTTTTCGCGGTTCTGGTCAAAGTGAAGGTATACACGACGAGGGCTTCGGTGAGACGGATGATGTATTAGAAATCATTCGGTTTGCTCGCAGTCAGCATATTGGGCTGTCTTTTTATGCGGGCGGTTTTAGTTTTGGTGCGCATGTCATGGCAAAGAGCTATGCAGCCTTACCTGTAGAACTGCAACCCAAACAAACTATTTTATGTGGACTGCCAACTGCAACAGTTGCCGGTATTCGCCATTATGTTACGCCAGCAATTAAAGGTGATATTCTGTTCATTCATGGTGAGGGTGATGAAGTAACCCTGCTGTCGGATATGATTGAATGGGCAAAACCACAGCGTCATTTAGTGACCGTATTGCCTGGTGCCAATCATTTCTTTACTGGCTATTTAAAGCAATTGCGGATTGCAATGACCCGCTACTTAGCGCTTGGCTAAATAATAAAACCCGTCAGATGATGGGTTTTTTTATGCTTCTCACAGCAGTTTTTCAGCTAAGTGATAAATCACTGCCCGACATTTAGCTTGTTGTACTATATCAACAATCTTTCCACCCAAACGTTCAATGACTTTTCGGCTCGCTCAATTTTCTTCGACTACAGGATAAATCAATCGCTGACGATTTAAGTCATCAAGGGCATAACCAACCAGAGCATCAACCGTTTCACAACCATATTTATGACCATGCGGGCTTTCCTTGATCCAAATTCCAAGCTGTGGCACTTCACCCATTAAACGATCTAAACCACAAAGCCCCATAAATTCCAGACTTTCCGTATGGCTATCAAAAACACATATTCTTCATGAGCTGCCATATTCTCTAGCCATTTTTGCCATCCTGTTGCAAATGCTTGTTCAGATTCTGGCAGACCCCATGTCATAAAATGCATCAGACTTGGGATAATCGCGGCATAAGCTTCTCATGCATCTGATGCACGAAACTAGCTGAGTATTAGACACTCACTTTGGCGTTGAGATCAAATTATAGTGGAGTTATGAATTAGTTCTTCCATTCAAACTCGCTAAAGCTTTCCTGCTCTTTGAGCGAGCTTTCTACTGCTTGTGCAAGCTGATTGAGCAGACTTCGTTCGGTAATACGATCGAGCCAATCTTGTTCTTCTTCAGGATATGAGGCAATTTCACAGACCAGATGCCCCTGCTCATCTCTGATTTCACAACTCACAGATAAGGGCAATGCATGTTCATCCACGCTCACCGCAACCTGAGCACCACTTTGACTTAAGGTCTGAAAGCCATGTTTACCTAATGTTTCGGCAAGAAAATGCGCTACATATTCCTGGGTTTCCTGACCATCCCGGGGTTGCTGGCTTTGTGTATTGGCCATGAATTTTAATTTTCGCATCGCTACATCCTAATGGCTTTTTTCTTGTATGGGTTTAGCATAAGCAATATAAACAAAACAGCCAAGCAAAAGCTTGGCTGTTTCACATAATTTTAAAAATTATTCTGAAACTTGAATAGGCAAACCTGCAATTGAGGTCAGTTCTGTAAAGGTCGGGAAACTGGTGGCTACCGTTTCCGTACCGACAATCTTGATCTGCTCCGAATTACGTAAACCGGCAATCGAAAAACTCATCGCGATACGGTGATCATGATGCGATTCAATTTCACCACCGGTAAAGATTGGCGACCAGTCACCTGATTTGCCCTTCCCTTCGATAATAATGCCATCTTCAGTTGGGGTACAGTCAATGCCCATGGTTTGCAGGCCATCTGCCATCACCTGAATACGGTCCGATTCTTTTACGCGAAGCTCGGCAGCACCGGTCAAAATCGTCTGACCTTCGGCACACGCAGCAGCAATAAACAGCGCCGGGAATTCATCAATCGCCAATGGCACCTGATCTTCAGGCATATGAATGCCTTTAAGCGTACGCGTACCACGAATACGGATGTCTGCAATCGGTTCACCGCCAGCAATGCGTTCATTTTCAACGGTAATGTCCGCACCCATCTGTTTCAGGATTTCGATCACGCCAGTACGGGTCGGGTTGATACCAACAGCCTCTAAGGTCACATCCGAATTTTCAGTAATCGCAGCGCCGACCATAAAGAAGGCCGCAGAAGAAATATCAGATGGCACCTGGATATTGGTTCCGACCAGCTTTCCACCACCTTGTAATGAAATACGATTGCCTTCAGTTTTCACCTCATAACCAAATGCACGCAACATACGCTCAGTATGGTCGCGGGTTGGTTCAGGTTCAGTCACTGCGGTTTCGCCATTTGCCCATAGGCCCGCCAGCAAAATACCTGATTTTACCTGCGCTGATGCCATTGGCAAATCGTACTGAATGCCTTGTAGTTGCTGGTTACCTGTAATCGAGACAGGCGGAGTTCCACGTTCACCCGTGGTCTGAATCAGTGCACCCATTTCACGTAAAGGCTTGGCAATACGTTCCATTGGGCGTTTAGATAGGGATGCATCACCGGTCATCACTGAATCAAATTTCTGCGCTGCCAGCATACCGGACAGTAAACGCATTGAAGTACCTGAGTTGCCCATATAAATGGCAGACTGTGGCGCTTTAAGACCATGCATACCGACGCCATGAATGGTGACTTCACCATTTTTAGGGCCTTCGATGCTGACGCCCATGTCACGAAAAGCCTGCAAAGTTGCCAGTGCATCTTCACCTTCAAGGAAACCAGTCACATGTGTTGTACCTTCAGCGATGGCACCAAACATGATCGAGCGATGTGACACAGATTTGTCACCTGGCACGGTAAATTTACCTTGAAATGTCTTGGCACCCGGCTGAATGGTAAATTGTTGTGTCACTTTATTTTTCTCCATGAAAGGTTTCTTGGCGAGCATATGGTTGAAATGCTGGCGAGCTGCCTGCGCATGACCCAATAAGCCCATCAATGCTTGGGAATCTTCATCTTCGATCAATTTGCGAATCATCGCGAGCTGCTGTTCAAAGCCATCTACGGCATTCAGAACTGCTTTTTTGTTGGCAAAAAAGATGTCATGCCACATTTGTGGATCACTGGCGGCAATCCGCGAGAAATCACGGAAGCCACCGGCAGCATAACGAAATATGTCTAAGTTGTCTTCACGTTTGGCCAGTTGTTCGACCAGATTAAACGCCATTAAATGCGGAAGATGACTGGTATGTGCCAGCACTTCATCGTGCTTGTCCACATCCATGCAAATCACTTCGGCTTTGGCCGCTTGCCACAGTTGAATCAACTTCTCCACGGCCCAATCGCTACTGCTTGGCAGTGGCGTCAAAATTACCTTGTGATTGGCAAATAGATCGATTTTTCCTGCATGTACACCGGTATGCTCTGCACCTGCAATCGGATGACCCGGCACAAAACCTGCTGGAAGCTGGTCACCAAAGACCGCTTTAGCCGCATCGACCACATTACCTTTGGTACTTCCCACATCAGTAATAATGACATTTTCCGTCAAATACGGCTGAATCAGCTCAAGTACTTTTTGTGTGGCACGTACCGGCAAAGCCAGAACAATCAGATCTGCACCTTTGACTGCATCTACAGGATCGGCATAGCCTTCAGAAATCAGACCAAGTGCCTTGGCATCTTCCAAAGTCTTGGACGAACGTGTCGATGCCACAATGTCATTGGCCAAATGCTCGGCTTGAATGACACGCGCCAGACTTGAACCAATCAGTCCAAGCCCGATAAATGCAACTTTTTCAAACAATGGCTGCGACATGAATTAAGCTTTTGCCTCTAAACCCAATACTGTAGCAAGCGCGCTTAAGAATTTCGCGTTTTCTGCTTCAGTACCAATCGATACACGAATGTGGCTGGAAATACCGACCGGACGTACAATCAC
Organism: Acinetobacter sp. YH12200; assembly: GCF_013418175.1. NCBI lineage: Bacteria > Pseudomonadati > Pseudomonadota > Gammaproteobacteria > Moraxellales > Moraxellaceae > Acinetobacter > Acinetobacter sp. YH12200. The sequence continues at coordinate 85,798 of NZ_VPCO01000009.1, read as the reverse complement.
CCCTTGTTTCAGCAAACCGTTGAAGGTTGCTGCGGGGTCTGCCTGTACATCAACCAGAATAAAGTTAGCACGAGAAGGCACATAGTCCAGACCCAAAGCCTTAAAACCTGCTTCAAGTTGCGCCATACCGGCTTTATTTACTTCGCGAGAACGCGCGATAAAGTCTTCATCTTTCAGTGCAGCCACCGCAGCGACCATGGCCAAATGATTGACGTTAAATGGCTGACGAATACGGTTTAAATAATCGGTCACTTCAACCGATGCCAAGGCAAAACCAACACGCAGTGCAGCCAGACCATAGCACTTCGATAAAGTACGGCTGACAATCAGATTTGGATATTGTTGCAGGAATTTCAGGCTATTGAAATTTTCCGGGAAATATTCCACATACGCTTCGTCTAGCACCACAATTACATTTGCAGGGACTTTTTGCATGAAAGCTTCAAATTCAGCTTCTTCGAACCAGGTTCCGGTCGGATTGTTCGGATTGGCAATGAAGACGAGTTTGGTATTGTCCTGAATTGCTGCTGCCATCGCTTCAAGGTCATGTGAAAAACCTTTGGCAGGTACTTCAATCGCTTGTGCATTAATGGCTTGAGTGACCAGTGCATAAACCGCAAATGCGTGCTGGCTATATACCACAGAATCGCTTGAAGAAACGAAGGCACGGGCAAACATTTCTAGCAAGTCGTTTGAACCATTGCCCAGCGTAATCTGATCATGATTAAAACCAAACTGAGTTTTAATCTGATCTTTCAGGATAAAGCCACCTCCATCTGGATAACGGCCAATTTCAGCAATTTCCGCAGCGACTGCTTCTTTGACTTTATCTGAACAACCCAGTGGATTTTCATTGGATGCCAGCTTGACGATATCGGTAAGACCCAACTCACGCTCAAGTTCACTGATCGGTTTACCTGGCTGATATGGCTTTAATTTTGAGATGCCTGAATTGGCTGGAACAAACGACATTTTAGACTTCCAATTTTAGGTATAAAACAGTGGTCAGCACCCTCGCCCTGACCACGCATAGCTGACTTAAAGTACAGCGGCAGGATATGAACCAAGCACGCGAACTTCTTTCACCAAAGGACGAATTTCTGCAATTGCGGCTTTGACATGTTCCTGCTCAATATGACCTTCAAGATCAATGAAGAACACATAAGCCCATTTTTCCGGAAGTGCTGGACGCGTTTCAATACTGGTCAAGCTGATATTGTGCTTGGCAAATGGCGCCAGAATTTCCAGCAATGCACCAGCACGGTCATGTGCAGAAATCAGTAATGAGGTTTTATCATTGCCACTTTGAGGCACTTTTTCACGGCCAATCACCAAGAAACGTGTGGTATTTTCCGGATTGTCCTCAATATTGCCATGCATAATTTCAAGATTATAAATACTCGATGCAATTTCAGAAGCAATCGCAGCAGAATGCCATTCATTTTGAATACGGCGCGCAGCCTCAGCATTAGAACTTAAAGCCACACGTTCTACACCCGGATAATGCGCGTCTAACCATTTACGACATTGCGCCAAGGTCTGCTGATGTGCATAAATCTGTTTAATACTGTCTTTACGGGTATTTTCAGAAATCAGAAATTGATGATGAATCGGCAATTCAACTTCGCCAATCACATTCAGGTTCGAAGTTTTAAAACAGTCCAGGGTATGATTGACTACACCTTCAGAGGAATTTTCCACCGGCACCAAACCATAATGGGCACTGCCCGCCTCGACTTCACGGAAGACTTCATCAATTGTCGGTAAAGGTCGAACCACCGCATCATGACCAAAGTGCTTGAGTACCGCAGAATGGGTATAGGTTCCGACTGGCCCTAGAAACGCAATACTTTGCGGAGCTTCAAGCGCAAGACAAGCGGACATGATTTCACGGAACAGACGTGCCATGGTGGTGTCGGACAATGGCCCTTCATTACGCTCCATGACATTGCGCAACACCTGTGCTTCACGTTCTGGGCGGTAAAACAGCGGACTTTCTTCTGAAGCAAACTTTGCTTTTGCAACTGCTTCAGCCAAACGTGCCCGGCGGTTAATCAATTGCTGGATTTGCTGATCAACAGAATCGATATCCTCACGAATTTTTGCCAAATCAAGAGAAGTCGTGGTGTTTTGATCGTCGTTGATCATTGTTATGTCGCCCTTCATAAACCTTATCTGTTCAGTATAACAATAGTGAGCTTTAAAATGTTACGCAATATGACATTGCTAGATTAAGTCTTAAAAACAGACAGTTGGTTTTAACCACTCATCGCTTTTAGTCATATCTGGTAACATTTAGTTCAGCATTTTGGCTTGATTTACATTATCAAATTGTAAACTTAGCCTCTCCATCTTAACTGATTTTAATGAATATGAAATATCACTATTTCTTAATCTATATAGCGGTTTTAAGCATAAGAAAATTAAAATAATAGCTTTGTACATGTCTTTTTTGACCTATTAAAATCTGAGATATCTTTCACAATAAAATGCACGCTCCTCAAGCTCATTTCTCTTATTTAATATTGATTTTCCTAAATTTTTTACATGAAATTACTACTCTGTTACAAAGCAGAGACGTTTTTTCAACCTTTAACAGCTAGTCTAATTTAAATCATGAGTTGGGGGGATCAATCATGCCAAAAAGAATAGCAGTACTTATAACAAATAATTTTGAAGACCAAGAATACCTAGAGCCAGTGGCTGCCTTGCTGGCTGCCCATCATAGCGTCTGCAATATCGAACTTAACGCCGGCAAAGTGGTCTATGGGCTGCATGGCTGTTCTGCCGTGACCATCGACCGTGGCATCGAACAAATCAGTATTGATGACTTTGATGCCTTGCTGATTCCAGGGGGCGAATCTGCGGTTTCTCTCTCTACCGATGTTCGGGTGCTACAGTTCATCCATGCCTTCAATCAGGCCAAAAAAGCTATTTTCAGTTTATGTGATGCATCCTTATTACTGTGTGAAGCAGATGTGCTGAAAAATCGGATTATTACCAGTATCCGGGCGCATGCGAGTCGCGTACAGCATGCGGGTGGAACCTATTATGATGTAGAACTGGTAAATGATAATAACCAGTTGATCTCATCGCGCCTGCCCAATGATCTGCCCATTTTTATTCATGAATGTTTGAATGTCTTGAAATCATAAAATTTAAAACAGAGTCACGGCTCTTTGCTATAGCTTGCCTGTAAAAAAAGAGTCCTTAAAAAGGACTCTTTTTTCATTCATAAATTAACGTCCTAACAGACCACGCGCTACAATTTCTTTCATGATTTCATTGGTACCGCCATAAATCCGTTGAATACGGGCATCGACAAAGAAGCGTGAAATTGGATATTCAGTCATGTAGCCATAACCACCAAAGAGCTGAAGCAGATTGTCAGCAATCTTCATCTGCATATCGGTAGAAAAACTTTTCAATGCCGCTGCAGTTTCGACATCCAGTTTCCCTTGCATATAAAGCTCAAGATTCTGGTTATAAAAAGCTGCGGTCGCCAATTCATCAATTTTCGCTTGTGCCAAAACAAAACGAGTATTCTGGAATTGACCGATGGCCTGACCAAAAGCCTGACGCTCTTTCACATATTGTGTGGTCACATCAATAGATCCACGAATGGCGCCTAGAGCGGTTGCGGCGATGGCGGTACGCTCACGTGGCAATTCCTGCATCAGGTAAGCAAATCCCTGTCCAAGCTGACCCAGCAATTGCTCCTTTGGCACTTTGACATTGTCGAAGAACAGCTCCGAAGTATCCTGAGCATGCAGACCAATCTTGTCCAGATTGGTGCCTTTTTTGAAGCCTTCCAGATGAGTATCAACCAGCAGCAACGAAACGCCTTTGGCGCGAGCTTGCGGATCAGTTTTGACGGCAAGTACCACCAAATCCGCATGCTGACCATTGGAAATGAAGGTTTTTGAGCCATTTAACAGATAATGTTCATCCTGCAAGATGGCGCTGGTGCGCATGGCTTGCAAATCTGAACCAGCACCCGGTTCAGTCATGCCAATCGCACCGACCACTTCACCGGTGACCATTTTTGGTAACCAGTATTTTTTCTGTTCTTCGGTACCGATATGCAGGATATACGGCGCTGCAATATCGGAATGACAAGACAGACCTGTGGCGATAGCACTGTATCCGGCACGTGCAGATTCTTCGATCAGCATCAATGAATAATCGGTCGGCACCCCATAGCCGCCATATTCTTCTGGGACATCGACACACAAGAAGCCATTTTCACCGAGTGCATTCCAGACCGAACGCGGCATCAGACCTTCACGTTCCCACTGGTCATAGTACGGCGCGACATGTTCGTTCATAAAGCGTTTAAAATTATCGCGGAATAATTCTAGATCGGCATCGTAAGCAAGCATTCTATTGTCCTTGTTGTTTATCATTTTAGTTTCCTTTTCACAGACTATCGACTTTCATGCTTCCTGTCATGTGCCGGCATTCATCTTTTTACTAACTTCACAGTCAATAAAAAAGGAAGCCGAAGCTTCCCTTTTAGACACGAAAAACAGACTCAAACTTAGTGAGCGTTATTGCCTTCTTGCGCCATTTTTTCATCAATTTCTGCAGGATTCGCTAAAGCGTAGTTCAGCTTGTCCATATCTAACTGGCCCACCCATTTCGCAACCACTAAAGTCGCCAAAGAGTTACCGACCAGATTGGTCAAGGCACGTGCTTCAGACATGAAACGGTCGATACCGAGAATCAATGCCAGACCTGCAACAGGAATATTACCTACAGCAGCCAAGGTTGCCGCCATCACAATAAAGCCTGAACCAGTCACACCTGCCGCACCCTTAGATGAGATCAGGAGTACCAGAAGCAGCGTAATCTGATGAGATAAATCAAGTTGCGTATTGGTTGCTTGTGCAATGAAGATCGCAGCCATCGTCAAGTAAATCGACGTACCATCGAGGTTAAATGAATAACCAGTTGGAATTACCAGACCTACCACTGATTTTTCAGCACCGGCAAGTTCCAGTTTCTTCAACATACGTGGCAGTACTGACTCTGAAGAAGACGTCCCCAGTACAATCAGAAGTTCTTCGCGAATCAGGCGGATCATCTTCATGATGCTGAAACCAGCAAAACGCGCAATTGAGCCTAATACGATGAAAATAAACAGTACGCAGGTGAGATAGAAACAGATGATCAACTGTGCCAGCTGAGCAAGAGAACCAATACCATATTTACCAATTGTAAATGCCATCGCACCAAATGCACCAATTGGAGCAAGTTTCATGATCATATTCACGATGTTGAAGAACACATGTGAAATCTGGTCGATGAGTTTCAGGACTGGCTTGCCTTGATCACCGAGCTTATGCAGTGCAAAACCAAAAATGATCGCGAACAATAGAACCTGCAGGATTTCGCCTTCCGCAAATGCACCCACAACCGTATTTGGAATAATGTTCATCAGGAAATCGATGGTCGATTGTGACTCACCTGAAGTGACATATTTACTGATGCCACTGGTATCCAGTGAAGCAGGATCAACGTTCATGCCCACACCAGGCTTCACAACGTTAATCACGACCAGACCGATGACCAAAGCAATCGTAGATACGATCTCGAAGTAAAGTAAAGCAACACCACCCGTTTTACCGACTGATTTCATGCTTTCCATACCCGCAATACCGCTCACCACGGTACAGAAAATCACAGGCGCGATGATCATTTTAATCAGACGGATAAATGCATCACCAAGCGGTTTAAGCTGTTCGCCCAAGCCAGGGACATGTTGTTCTACGCCATTGATAATTTGCGTACCACTCGGCGAGAAATGCCCGACCAGAATACCTGCAATAATAGCCACAATCACCTGAAAATACAGTGACTTATAAATAGGTTTTTTCGCCATAATAAATCTACTTGAACGATATCTGAAAATAAAAAGACCATTTTGAGAAATGCACTGATCTGTTCATCTGCTCTGAAGATGAACTGGATCAAATCTCAATAGGCTCAAGAGAATGTTCAAAATGAAAATCAGCCACGCATTCAATCTGACGCGCAGCATCAGACCAAAGTATTAAATGGGAGAAAGAGATTAAGAAAACTTAAACAAACTCTAAAAATTGTCTGAATTTTACTGAAAAATCCCATTAAATGTGCATAAAGTCTTATGCAATTGCCTGCTTTTTGCTCGCATTGAATTAGACATTAGTCGATAATCAGATTTCAATGCCTGTTTTCCGTATACTGAAAGCTTTGTTAATTTTAGACTCTCCTCATTGACCCCAATATTTGCTGCAAGCTGTATAAGTTATGAATACCAAAAGAAATATTTATAAAGATTTCGAACATCCCTTTGCCCAATATGTACGCATCGTAGGGAAAGGAAAAAATGGCGCCCGCTCCCTCAGCTATGATGAAGCCTATCAAGCCTTTAGCATGATTCTGAAAGATGAAGTGCTCGATGTGCAGCTAGGGGCGTTCTTGATGTTATTGCGGGTCAAAGAAGAGTCTGTAGATGAGTTAGCCGGTTTTGTTCAGGCCACACGCGACCAGCTTGACTTTAAGCAGCTGGATGTCGATCTGGACTGGTCCTCTTATGCAGGCAAGCGCAAGCATTATCCATGGTTTATTCTGGCAGCACTGACGTTGGCCAAGCATGGTTATACTATTGTGATGCATGGTGCCGCTGGTCATACCATGAACCGGGTTTATACCGAACAAGTGTTAACTTGCTTAGGCTATCCAATCTGTCAAAATGATGATGAAGTGGAGCAGCAATTACAGCAACGACATTTTGCCTATATCCCGTTAGAGGTGATTTCTCCGATTCTGGCAGATCTGATTGGCCTACGAAATGTAATGGGACTGCGCTCCCCGATTCATACGCTGGCTCGTTTAATTAACCCGTTTAATGCCAAAGCAACGCTGCAAGCAATTTTCCATCCGGCGTATCGGGGTTCGCACCAACAGGCGGCTTTCCGCTTAGGTTATAAAAATAGTGCGGTAATTAAAGGTGAAGGGGGCGAATTTGAGCGTAATCCGGATGCCAAAACCCTGATCTGCGGCATTAAGAATGGCGAACTGTACGAATATGAACTACCGAAACTGACTGACAATCGTAGTCCGGTTGAGGAAGAACTGGATCTGGCCTTATTTAAAGCAGTATGGGATGGTCAGCAAAGCCATGAATATGGCGCGATTGCGGTTACGGAAACCATGGGCATTGCATTGTATAGCATGGGTGCATGTAAAAGCTATGAAGTTGCGATGCAAAAAGCCAAAGAATTATGGGTGAATCGTCACACCGTTTAAACTTTGAAATGTGTAGAAAAAAAGCATTGTTCCTTCATTGAACAATGCTTTTTTAAATATCTTTCGACTGACTCGACCTCAGTGCTTAGACAAAACGAATTGGCTTGAATTCCGGTTCATTCTTGTGATGATCATCATCACATTCCTCGCCTTCTTCTTTAGTACCGCGATCGATAAAACCGCTGCGCTCATTTTCAGGCAAGTTTTTCATTTCCCAGGCATAGACTGCCTGCATACAAGTCTGGCGTTGTTCCTGAGTTAGGGCTACACCATTTGGCCACTTTCCAATTTCAATTGCTGTTCTTAGGCGTTCAACAATCTCAGGATTGAGTACGGCAAGCATTTGTTCAATATTCATGATTTAATCCTGCTTAAAATAATCAAAGTCCTGATTCCACCCCAGTTTGGTTCGACAGGCATTATAAAAGTCATAGCCCGGTGGATGCAGAAGATTCAGTTTAAAGGGATGCTTGCGAATATGGACGCTATCGCCAACATTCAAAGACACACTGTGTTGTCCATCCGCACTGACCATCGGCAGTACGCGATTTTCACGAATCAGTAATTTAATTTCGCTGTGTCCACCGACCACAATCGGGCGTGAAGACAAGGTATGCGGATGCATCGGCACCAGCGCAATCGCATCCATACTTGGATGGACAATTGGCCCGCCCCCAGAAAGTGCATAAGCCGTAGAGCCGGTCGGCGTCGATACAATCAGGCCATCACTGTGCTGACGATAGACATACTGTCCGTCAATATTCAGTTCAAAATCGATCATATGTACCGATTTTCCTGAATGCAGTACCACATCATTCAGTGCAATTGCATCGTAAATCACTTCGCCTTTGGAGCGAATTTCGACTTCGAGTAAAAAACGTCGCTCAGTCTGAAAATCACCTTTTAACACCTGATCCAGCTTAAAGATGACTTCGGTCGGCTTGATGTCGGTTAAGAATCCCAGACGCCCACGGTTAACGCCGATCACAGGGGTATTGTACTTGACCAGTGCGCGTGCGGCATGCAAAAGCGAACCATCCCCTCCTACCACAATGACCAGATCAACGACTTCACCAAGTAAAGCACGACTGACAGTTTGGGTATTGTTATATGGAACGAGTTCAGCTGTCGCTGCATCAAAAACAGGATGTAGGCCTAAATTCAGAAGATGATCATGAATAAGACATAAGGTTTCAACCACCGATGATTTATCAGGACGTCCTATTAACCCGATATTTCGAAAGGTTTTATGGGAAATTTGCACCAGTGTCGTCGCTCCGCTACGGATCTTGCATATCATAGCATTAAGCTATACCTGGATGATAATTTATAACAGGATGCTAGCTCGTCGCAAATTATTTGAAATATATTTGAATTAAGGAGAAATTGTGGGCTTTGATTTTAATTTTAAGCGCATTTATTGATTAAATATTGCAAAATGATTAAAAGCTTCGCATGATTAGCACAATTTCACAGGATCTTATAAGTATTTATGAAATCTGAACGTGGCATGGGGTTTTTTGCCTTAATTTTCTCGATTTTAGTCATTTCCATCTTTGTCGTATTTAGTATTTACCTGATTAAATTAGATAATATTGTACGCGAAAAATTTGAAGGTCAACGCTGGGATATTCCGGCGAAAGTTTTCGCACGTCCAATGGAAGTGTACGTCAATGCCCCAGTCAGTCAGCAGGATTTCCAACAAGAATTAAAATTACTCGGTTATAAAAACTCGGATAGTTATGCCAAGTCGGGCAATTTTGTCACTACGGGAAATACTTTATATGTACATACCCGTGGCTTTGATTTTGGTGATCGGGTTGAACCGGAACAAGTTCTGAAAGTGAGTTTTAATGCTAACCAAGTGACTGAGGTCAGCGCCACCAAGCCATCTTCTAGCGGTATTGCCCGACTGGAACCCTTATTGATTGGTGGAATTTATCCACAGCATAACGAAGACCGGGTACTGATCAAACTGAATAAAGTGCCTAAACCATTGATCGAAGCGCTCATCGCAACTGAAGACCGTAAATTCTATGAACACCATGGCGTATCTCCACGCGGTATTGCACGTGCTGTTGTCAGTAATATTACCGGTGGCAAACGTCAGGGTGGCTCGACTTTAACCCAGCAACTGGTGAAAAATTTCTATTTAACGCCTGAGCGTACCTTAAAGCGTAAAGTCAATGAAGCCTTTATGGCCATGCTGGTTGAATTACATTATGACAAGAATGAAATTCTGGAAGCTTATCTAAATGAAGTGAATCTCGGCCAAAATGGTAACTATTCAATTAATGGTTATGGCTTGGCTTCTCAGTTTTATTTTGGTCTGCCACTGCGTGAACTGAATATTTCCCAGCAGGCTTTTTTAGTCGGTCTGGTACAAGGCCCGAGTCTATATAACCCATGGCGTAATCCTGAAAGTGCGAAAAAACGCCGTGATATCGTCCTGAATAATATGCTGGTGATGGGCTATCTAAGCCAAGAACAATATGAAAAAGAAACCGCACGTCCATTGAACGTGATTTCAAAACCAACCTTGGGCCCTGCACGTTTCCCGGACTTCCTGGATATTGTGCGTCGTCAATTACGCACTGACTATCAGGAAACTGACCTGACCAATCAGGGTCTGCGTATTTTCACCACGCTGGATCCTTTGGCTCAAACCCGAATTCAGGACAGTTTTAAGCAGACAGTCGCACGTTTAACCAAATCTAATCCGGGCCGTTTAAAAGACTTGCAGGGTGCAGTTTTGGTATCACATCCGGAAAATGGTGAACTGGTTGCAGCAGTCGGCTCGACTCAAGACTTTACCGGTTTTAACCGTACAGTAGATGCCAAACGTCAGGTGGGTTCATTATTAAAGCCTGTGATTTACCTGAGTGCACTGGAATCAAATCGTTACCATTGGGCCAGTCCGATTGAAGACAGTGAAATTAGTGTACAAAGTGATGGTAAGACCTGGACGCCGAAAAACTACAGTGGCCGTGGACATGGTGTCGTACCGATGTCACAAGCGCTGTCACAATCCTATAACCTGTCTACTGTACGTTTAGGACAAGAATTTGGTCTGTCTACCTTTATTAATCATCTGAAAAAATTTGGCGTCACTTCCGATATTCCATCCTATCCGTCTATTTATTTAGGTGCGGTGGATATGTCGCCAATGGAGGTGATGAATATTTATGGTAACTTCGCCACAGGTGGCTTTAAATATCCAACCAAGTCAATTCGTTCTGTGGTCGATGCCAATGGACGGATACTCGACCGTTATAGCTTAAGCGTACAACCGACCATTGACCCGGCTTCAGCCTATGCCCTGAATTATGGCCTGCAACAGGTCATGTCGAGTGGTACAGGCCGCGCAGCTTATAACAGTCTGCCGAGTAATCTGAATCTTGCAGGTAAATCAGGCACCACCAATGATAGCCGTGATTCATGGTTTGCCGGTTATTCAGGTAACTATATGACGGTGGTCTGGCTCGGTCTGGATGACAATAAAGTCACTGGCCTAACCGGTTCCTCGGGTGCTCTTCCGGTCTGGGTCAATGTCATGAAACAGCTACGTCAGAAGCCGGTCAATCTGCCACAACCGAATGAAATTCAATGGCACTGGCTGGATCGTTATACCGGCTTGTTGTCTGCGCCAGGCTGTGAAGGTGCCATGTATATTCCGATTTCGCAGCATTCGCTACCGAATCAGGCCACCCCTTGCGGTCTCTCGCGCTACGTGACGGAACCAGTGACCATCGACTCGGAACCTTCTTCTTCCAATCCGGACGAGATGGATGATATCAGCCGTTATATACAAGAAAGTGAAACAGAAATAGAACGCGATCTTGCCAACGAAACCCGTATTATCTCGAGTGGAAGTTATAGCCATTAATTGAGTCTATGTTTATGTTACAAAAAATCATCCCTGGCCTGCTCATCCTCAGTTTGGTGGGCTGCCAAAGCTTTCCTGAGCCAGAGCCAGCTGCTCCAGCCAAACCTGCAACAGAAAAGCCTAAACCACAGACCCCAGACGGCGTCGTGATTACGCCTTATGACCGTCCTGAAATCAAACGCCAGAAAATTGTAATTCCTGAGCAAAAGCCTAAAAACCAGAAATTTGATGATGGCCGTAATCTGCCTGCTTTCAAGCGTCTTATGCAGCAAACCCAGCAGGCCTATGCCAAGCAGCAATTTTCTCAGGCCGAAGCAGCAGCGGTACAAGCCCAGCGCCTGGCACCTCAAGCATCTGAAACTTATCTGTACCTGGGCATGATTGCGAACCGCAAAAATCAGCCTGCACGTGCAGATGCTTTTGCATTACGTGGCCTGAGCTATGCGCAATCAAATGCGATGAAGAAACAGCTCTGGCAGGTTCGTTTAAAGGCTGCACAACAGCAAAAAGACACCAAAGCCATTCAAAATGCCCAGCAGGCTTTAAAAGGACTTTAGTCTCTGTCTAAATGCTTACTAATGGAAAGCAGCTTACCTAGATATTGCGTATACCGGCAATACCGTAAGCATGCTGGCTCTGTGCATAGCTCAGATCTTCTGTTTTCAGCCCGCCCAAAGCGAAAACCGGAATCTGTACCTGTGCTGCCATCTGTTTAAATTGTTCCCAGCCTAGTGGCGAAGTATCCGGGTGCGTTTGTGTTGCAAGTACAGGACTGAGCAAAGCTGCCTCACAGCCCACCTGCTCAGCCTGCTGTAATGCCGCCAGATCATGACAGGCTGCAATATAACGATAACCTCGCATCAACTGGCCGGGTTGCACAGCCATTAATTGCGATTGTTTCAAGTGAATGCTTCGAATCGTTTGCTGCTGTAATTCATTGAGCTGTGACCAGAGTTCCTGATTAATCATGAGCTTGGAAAGCTGTTCAATCGGAAGCTGTTGTAATTGTATGACCCGTTCAGGTGTGATTTCAACGCGCCAATATAGCATCTGATCTGGATCAAGTTGATGTAAAATCGCCAGATCATCTGCGATCTTAATACGTTGTGGCCATTGCAGCTTTTGCAGCATGGACTGGTTGGCTTTGGGAAAATTCAGACTGCTGAGCTGTTCACGTGCATACCAGCTCCAGGGTTTTTTAATTCCTGACAATTGTGATGCAGATACTGATGCATGAAAGACATGTAAATTGACGATGACATCTTCATACTCATGACTGATAAAATCGAATGCATGCCAGTGTTCCAGATCAATTCCGACCTCTTCCTGCACTTCACGCCGACAGGCTTCGACAGGCTGCTCGCCCTGTTCTACCTTTCCACCTGGAAATTCATATTTATTGCCCTGATGCTGTTTTGCCTCACGCCAACCAACAAGCACCTGATTTTGATGAAATAAGATTGCAATCGCAACATGAATTGTAGGTTTAGACATAATTTTACTGCACTCGAAGTTTTACAAATTTTAAGCAAATTGCACTATTTTATAAATTACAGAATAATTCGTTGACAGACCCATTCGATAATGATTATCATTTAAACCAATCCAAACAGATACCACGGAGTCGATGGAATGAACGCACCTTTTAGCTTGTTTAGCCGTAATAATAGCCATCATGCACTACCTATGTTGCATTCAAATAACCTTTTCGCGCTTGGGCGTGAAATTAGAATCATGCATGCCGGTGAAGAATACCGTTTGCGCCTGACCCGTAATAACCGCCTGATTCTCACAAAATAACGATAACACCCTGATTATAATAAACGTGGGAACAAGCAGTATGAATCAGCGCATACTGCTTTTTTACTGGCGGGATTCATGCTTTTTAAAATTAAGGATAATTTTCAGCCCCCCCAGATCAGAAGCAGCAATATCAATTTCTGCTGCATGCAATTGCATAATCTTGCGGCAAATCGAAAGTCCCAAACCCGAACCTGAAGTACGTGTCCCCAAGGCACGATAAAACCGCTCTCCAAGATGTGCCAATACTTCCGGCGCTATTCCTGCTCCCGAATTTTCAATCAGCAAGCGCAGATCTCCTGTGGCATCTACATCGGTTTTTATCTCAATCCTACCTTGTTCTGGGCTATAGCGAATTGCATTATCCACCAAGTTACGAATACAGCTAAAAATTAATTCTGCATTTGCCATGATCTGGCCATCGTCTATGCTCAGCTGCCATTTGATCTGTTTCTCTGCGGCAAAAGGCTGCAAGGCCTGTAATACCTCCTGAACAATCATTTTCAGATTTACGGCCTGTTGCGGCAACTGCTCTGCTTTTTCAGGATCCAGACGTGCCAATAAGAGTAAATTCTCCAGCACTTGCGTACCACGATTGACATCATTTTGAATCAGTTGCAGGGCTTGCGGCAACTGGGCATCATGCTGATATTGACGTTTCAATACCTGCAAACGCATCTGAATGGCAGAAAGCGGCGAGCGTAATTCATGCGATGCATCGGCAGTAAAGCGCTGTTCGGCCAGCAGTGATTTTTCCAGCCGATTCAGCATGGCATTTAACTGCTGCACAATTGGTTGCAATTCCGTGATTTCAGGATCTGGACTGTTGACCGGACTTAAATCTTCGGCCGACTTGGAACCTATGGCGCGGGAAATATTATTTAGAGGTTGTAATTGACGTTTCACGACCACATGTAAAATCAGCCATTGCAATAACCAGAGTATCAGTAAAATTCCGGCAAAACTGAAGGTGGTTTGCCATAACTCGTTAAAACGTACCGATAAAGGCTGCAGTACTTTGGCCTGCAAGCCATCCTCTTTAGCAGTTAAAATCCGGATAAAACGGCCATTTTCATAAGCAAACTGAAAGCCACTGTGTTCATTAACCCGCACACTGTTAATCAAATCATCATCGATGGACGTGGTCAAAATATCCTGATTGAGCAATAGCGCATATTGAATATCGAATTGCTCGCTGATTTCATCGACCTGATCACCTTTGGCCTGTCTGATATCACCAAGTAAGAGCTCGGAAATCTGTTCCATCAAATCATCATGCAGCTGAATGGCTTGATAACTTGAAACCCCGAGTAACAGCAACCACGCCAACAATCCTGCCAGCATGGAGCTCAGCATGGCATTCTTGATCAGGCGAGTTTGCAGGGAGACTGGTGCAGACATATTTATGCCTCGGGTTTATGCATGCGATAACCCAAACCACGGATGGTTTTAATCATCTGGCTGCCAATTTTTTTACGTAACTGGTAAATAAACACTTCAATGGCATTACTTTCAATTTCATCCCCCCAGGCATATAGCGATTCCTCCAGTTGCTCGCGGGTAATGACATGTTCCGGCTGCTGCATCAGTTTATATAAAATCTGAAATTCTTTCGCAGTCAGATCAATCGGCTGTCCAGCCTTGTTCAGGGCCTTGGCCTGGGTATCCAGACTTAAATCCTGCCATTTCAGAATATGATTTGGCGTTTGCTGTTTCAGTCTTAACTGCGCGCGCACCCTGGCAGAAAGCTCTTCCAGACTAAAAGGTTTGACCAGATAATCATTGGCACCCAAATCCAGACCTTCAACCCGGTCATCAATACTGTCCCGGGCAGTAATAAAAATCACCGGTGTATCTTTCTGTGTGCTGCGTAAGCTTTTTAGAATGTCATCTCCAGTCGCATGTGGTAGTCCGCGATCCAGTAATACGCAGTCATATTGATGCTGTTCGATGGCCAAAATGGCATGATCGCCACGCTCGACCCAGTCAATCACATAGCCGTCCATTTCCAGCCAGGTCTGAATACTTTCTGCCTGAGACTGATCATCTTCTGCCAAAAGAATACGCATGCTGTGCTCCGCTTTGCCAATCTCTCTATCTTGCCCTGAAAAATCTCCAGACTCAAAAAAACCACATGCTTTTTTGTATGATTTGCATGTGGTTTTTTACAGTTTTTGAATCCAGAGCAAGCTTCAGATTCAATTCATCTGCTCATATTAGAATTAGAAACGAAGCTGCTCGACATCAATTTCAACTCGTTTTGCCGGTTTATAGTCAATATCCACTTCACCGATAATGGTCACTGGCGTTTTGGCTGAAATCGGTTTGCCTTGCCACAGTTCATCATCAATTTCTACGGTAATGCTGCCTGTGCTGTCACGGAACTGATATTTTTCATCACCAACCGCTTTAACCACATAGCCTTTAAGCTGAACCTTGCTATCATCTTTCATGCCCAAGGCCTGTTGCACTGTCATCGTTTTCGCAAAAGCAGCCTGATTTACCACGGGTTGATTCACGGCTTCATTACTTGCAACTGCGGCTGTCGCAATTGAACCCATCAGTGCGGCTGCTAAAACTGTATTCATCATCATTTTCATGGCGTATACCTCTTTGTGTATCTGTGCTTTGTTTCGATAATGCTATTAAAACAGCCGAAGATGAATTGAAACTTAAGATTGCTTCATCTTTAAAAATTAATTTAAAGGTACCACTCTCAATACTTCTTCCAGTGTGGTCATTCCTTCTACGACCTTACGCGCACCCGCGATACGCAGCGGTTCTACCCCTTCTTTTTTTGCCTGCTGGCGTAGCTGGTTTAAGTTAGCGTCGGCCCCAATCAGCTGCTTGGTTTCCAGACTCAGGGGCATAAATTCGTAAATACCAATCCGGCCTTTATAACCGGTATGACGGCACTCCTCACAACCTACGGCTTTAAAAACAAATTCCGGACGCGGTAAAGGATAGTCTGCCGCCAGATGCTGCCATTCCTGTTCATTCAGGAAGCTTTCCTGCTTGCAGTGTGGGCAGAGTTTACGCACCAGACGCTGCGCCAATACCCCGAGAATGGTGGCTGCGGTCAGAAAAGGTTGCACGCCCAGATCATGCAAACGGGTCAGACTCGACGGCGCATCATTGGTATGTAGGGTAGATAAGACCAGATGCCCGGTGAGTGCCGCCTGGATCGCCATATTGGCAGTATCCTGATCACGAATCTCACCGACCATGATAATGTCCGGATCCTGACGCATCAGCGCGCGCACGCCATCGGCGAAGCCCAGTTCAATACCGTTATTGACCTGCATCTGGTTGAAACTCGGTTCCAGCATCTCGATCGGATCTTCAATGGTACAGACGTTGACCTGTTCCGTCGCCAGCTGCTTCAAGGTCGAATACAGTGTTGTGGTTTTACCAGAACCAGTTGGCCCGGTGACCAGAATGATGCCGTGACTGTGACTGGTCAGATTATTCCAGTCATTGAGTAAATGCCCTTCAAAACCGAGTTGCTGAAAACTTCTGACCAGAACTTCCGGATCAAAAATCCGCATCACCAGTTTTTCGCCAAATGCGGTCGGCAAGGTCGACAGACGCAATTCGGTTTCCTGTCCTTTCGGCGTTCGGGTTTTCAGACGGCCATCTTGTGGTTTACGCTTTTCTGCCACATTCATCCGGCCCAGAATCTTGATCCGGGAAATTACCGCTGTCAGCGTATTGGCCGGCATGTTATAAATGGTATGCAACACCCCATCGATTCGAAAGCGAATCTTGCCCGTACCTTTGCGCGGTTCCATATGAATATCACTTGCACCCTGTTCAAAGGCAAATTGCAGCACCCAGTCCACCAGTTTGACAATATGCTGGTCATTGGCATCCGGATTTTGCGAATCGCCCAGTTGTAGCAAGGCTTCGACGCCTTTATTTTCCCGGTCATAGGCCGAGGATTTTTGTGAGCCACTGACGGCACGGCTAACCTGATAATATTCGACAATATATCGTTGTAACTGTTCTGGATTCAGCAGCACCCGTTGGATTTTTTTCGGGGAAATATTCTGTTCAAGATTAGAGACCCATTCAGTCTTATACGGCTGATCGGTCGCGATCAGAACTTTATCGGCCTGAATCTCAACGGCCAGAATATGGTTACGTAGTGCATATTCCTGTGACATGACATGGGTCAATGCCTGTACGTCCGCTTTTAAAGGATCGATGATATAGAACATTAATCCGGTTTTTTCGGCCAGCCACTGACATAAGCGGTTCAAGGTCAATGTGGTTTGCGGATGAGATTGATCAATGAGATTGAAGTTGGCAATCCATTGTAAGGGATGCCATTTTAACTGGTCACGTTGCCGATGCGTGGTCTGTATCAGCATGCGGTCACGTTCACTTATTTTGCCATCTTTAAACAGTTGGTCTAAACACCAGGCCGTATCAATTTCAAAGTCAAATTTCATTATTATCAGTCCCCAAACCTGCCGTCACTATAGCAAGTTTTTGTGATTTTTCGCATTCCCCAGTTGCTCCTGCCGGTGACTTTTACCGAATGGATGTAAAACAATAAGACTTTCCGAGCTTTATTCGCTCCTCGCTGTATTTCCGGCTTGCTGCTACCTGAAGGAATCGCCTATATTTCAATCAGCATGTTTTGTTCGGTGACTGAGGTGAAACTTGGATTTTAGCGTGGTGCCCTTTAATAGCAGTAGCTCTTTTCAGGACCTTCTGGCCATTCTGACAGCGGCTCTGGGCTGTGGTTTGTTAATCGGTCTGGAACGAGAACGTCATAAACAACGTGAACAGCAACCCAGTTTTGCCGGATTACGCTCTTTTGCCATCTGTGCCTTATTGGGTGCGCTATGCTTCCTGTTCGGTATGAGTATTGGGCTTGCTGGTGCGCTGATTGTGGGTGGCATGGTGATTTTTTCAATCCGAAATCAGCCTGAAGATCCTGGCATTACCACAGAACTCGCCTTTCTCATGACGTATTTTATTGGGGCAATCTGTCTTTGGAATATCCCCTTGGCCGCAGGGCTCGCGGTCATGCTGACGACTATTCTGATGGCCAAACACTCCCTGCATAATATTGCCGGACAATGGATTACCGAAGCAGAGTTTAGAGATGGGCTATTATTACTTGCCCTGATTCTGATCGGCCTGCCACTAACACCCGACACGCCTTTATGGGGAGAAGTCCTCAACCCGCATCTGATCTTGAGACTACTCACTCTGATTCTGGTGGTACAGGCACTTGCTCACGTGGCCAAACGGCTTTTATCCAGTAAAAATGCCCTCATGCTATCCTCCCTCGCTTCAGGTTTTGTCTCCAGTACCGCGACCATTGCCCATTTAGGTCTACAGGTGCGCAAAGGTGAGGTCGATGCTAAATCCAATGCAGGCGCAGCACTCATGTCCTGTATTTCGACCCTGATACTGTTATTTATTGTCGTTGGAGGGGTGTCGTGGAGCTGGCTGAAAATTCTGATTTTACCCTCCTTGGTTGCGATGGCCATTTTGGCTGCTTGTGCATTTCTGCTATTACGTAAAGCCAAGCCAGCGGAGAACTGTGAAAAAGAAGAAGATAGTCAGATGTTTAGCCTGAAGGAGGCGGTAATTATTGCCGTCACCTTGACATTGATTCAGGCTGGAATTTATGGGCTAGAGCTATTACTAGGAGATGCGGGTTTGCTGGCAGGTACCTTGTTCGCATCTTTATTTGAAATTCATGCCGCAATGGCAAGCGTGGTCATTCAAGGAGATCCATCCAATACCCGGCTGATCTATGCCCTGCTTTTGGGGCTGGGCGCACATGCTGTAGCCAAGTCAGTCAATGCTGCTGTAACGGGTGGTTTCAAATTTTCTCTGTACTTTGCGCCAGTACAGATTTTGCATATGGCGGTGTTGATTGGTATTTTGTGGTGGATGGTATTTTGATTGTTAAGTATATTTAAATAGTTAATTTTTATATATTTTGCAAATTTAATTTTGATATTTATTCGCTATAATTAGTCTGCTTTATTTTAAAAAACAATTTTATTACTACGATTTTTTATAGGGATTTTTATGAAATTTAAGAATTTATCACTCGCAATTTTTAGTGCATTCATGCTAAGTGCTTGTGGTGGGGGCTCCTCTTCTTCTGATTCAAACCCTGGAACTGGAACTGGAACTGGAACTGGAACTGGAACTGGAACTGGAACTGGAACTGGAAATACTACAACAAATGATTCTGAATGGTCTGCCTATTCTCCTTCATATTTTACTGGCTCCGATTATTTATTCGACAAACTCACTTTTACGAGTAAAGGAGATACGCAGTATGTCCGTGTAGACTATTTAAGCAACCGAAAAGATATGGAAAATCTTGATATAAATGAACTGTATATTTTTGGTGATTACTTAACCAATGAAGGTCTGTACGAATTAGAGTTAAATAAAGATCCTGAATTAGGCTATAAAATTGGATCACTTCTAAAAAACTCGGTGACTGAGAAAACTTATATTCCATCCTCTAAAATTGGACATACAGGTCTTCAATTAACTGAAAAATATGAGTTAGTCGATCTATCGGGTAAACTATTGGGTGAATACATAGATACTCATCTGTATCTAGTCTCTTTAGAACCCAAGCTGGATAATTATGGTGATTTTGCACAATTTTATCTTTCCAAACTTAAAGGCAAGACATTTCCAAATGGCTCAAAGTGCTTAAGAGGATTAAGTTTATCTTCGAGTAAAGACTTCATTATGATGTATAAAAATCCATATGAGACTTATGATAGTTTCCAGAACATATTCTCTGAAGGATATAAAACTATAAATTTAGGTAGTTATAACGCTTTCATCTCGAATTCAATTTACCCAAATGAATATATTAGTGCTCTTGTGCAAGTTGATAATAAATATCGTATGGGCGAGTACAATAAATCAGGTATCTATTACTCTTTAAATAAAGAAATTGAAATTGAAACACAAATTTTAAAAGACCTTAAGTCTGATAAACTTACAGATGCAGAGGAAATTTTAGAACAAGAGTTATATATTCAATCTTTACAAAAAGAATGTACTGTTTTCAACTCTACTGCTAGTCAAGAAATTGATAAATATCGTAAATTGAAGTAAAAATATGACTAGAGATAAGCGTATATAAGATACGCTTATCTTAGTTTCTTCAATCACAATTCAATATATTCTATTTCTGATATATAAACAGATAACTCTGTTACCAAAAATCTCACATCTAAATCCGCAAACTTCATTCCATAAACCCGTTCCTCATCATCCTGATAAGCAGGTCTCGGATCTAAAGAGAGAACTTTTTCGAGTTCTTGCAGTATTTGTGGAGAAACTTTTCCCTTATTCATGAACTGCTGTTTTTGCTGCTCCGCCTCTTCTGTCCAAATTACCGATTTACGTTGTGGCTCATCCTGTGCATAACCACTTTGTGCCTCAATCACGGCATCTGAATACTGAATATAGGGCTTGATATCGACAATCGGCGTTCCATCCAGCAAATCACTTCCATTTAGATACACACGTACATTCTTGCCGACCTTCTTGACTTCTTTGAGTTGAACAACTGACAAGCCAATCGGCGCTGGACGATACATGCTCCGTGTCGCAAAAACGCCAATCTTCTGATTGCCGCCCAAACGTGGTGGGCGTACTTGAGGACGGAATTTCGCATTCTCCTGATATTTATTATCATGAAACTGCCAGATCAGCCAGAGATGACTAAAAGCCTCAATTCCTTCAAATGCCAGCAAATCATTATAGGGGCCGACCATTTCGATATAACTTTCGACCTGCACCAGATTGGGCTGCCGTGGAATACCAAATTTTTCTTTGTAGGGTGATTGCATATAACCAATAATCGGCAACTTAATTTCAGTCATCATCACTTTTTTTGATAAGCTCAATTAAATATATTCAGTTTATAGAGAATGGATTTAGTTTAGAATAGCAAGTTGTTCTAATTTGATAACTTATTGAGACCTTTAATGGCTGCTTTTAACGTCGAAAAGATTACTCACGTCCACCACTGGAATGATACTTTATTCTCTTTTAAAACGACTCGTGACACTGCTTTACGTTTTAAAAACGGTCAGTTTGTAATGATCGGCCTTGAAGTCAATGGCAAGCCCTTAATGCGTGCATATTCAATTGCAAGTGCCAACTACGAAGAAGAGTTAGAGTTTTTCTCAATTAAAGTGCCGGATGGCCCACTGACTTCCATTCTACAAAAAGTAAAAGTCGGCGATGACATCCTGATTTCTAAAAAACCGACAGGTACTTTGGTGCTAGATGACCTGAACCCAGGCAAAAACTTGTATCTTCTGTCTTCAGGCACTGGCCTTGCACCATTCTTGGCGACCATCCGTGATCCTGAAACTTATGAACGTTTTGAAAAAATCATTATCGTACATGGTACCCGTTTCATTTCTGAACTGGCTTATCAAGATTTGATTTTGAATGAAGTACCAAATCACGAATTCTTCTCAGAGCTTGGTGCAAAAGAAAAATTAGTGTACTACCCGACTGTGACGCGTGAAGAATATCCGAACCAAGGTCGCGTTACGACTGCAATTGAAACCGGCGAACTGTTTGAAAAAATTGGTCTGCCACGTTTTAACCCGGAAACGGATCGCGCTATGCTGTGTGGTAGCCCGGCCTTCCTCGACGATGTGGCTGCACTTCTAGACCAACACGGTCTAAAAGAGTCACCTAAAATGGGTGTTCTAGGCGATTACGTGATTGAACGTGCATTCGTGGAAAAATAAAATCTGATTTTAGATGATCAGAATTAAAAAACCGAAGCTTGAAGCTTCGGTTTTTTATTTGAATCGGAGTTAAAAAATTAACGATCACGACCTTCCTGATTGGCAGAACCTGAACAGCCTGCGCCACCACCAATGATAAAACCGCTTTCTGCCTTACATGAACCGATCATACGGCCATGCGAGTCAAATGTAGTCACTGTCGATGCACAGCCTGTTAATACCAGTGCCAGTGCAATAAGTGCTGATAATTTCATGATATTCCCCTGTATTCTTTATGGCTTTAAATTAATCTGGTTTTGACTTGGCAGTGCTGGCAACAAACCCGTCTTGGCATCCACGCTATTGTAATTCACACCCATCGCATTACCTGAACCACCACAATGGGCACTTGCAGTTGAAAGCAGACCGCGGGTTGCTTTACATGATCCAATCACCTGACCGGTGGCATCATAAGTGATGACCATAGAGCTACAGCCCGTCATCAGCACCATGGCCGCAAGTGAAAGTAGTTTTATGAAGTTCATTGTCCCCCCTCAAAAACAATAAAAATTAAATGGTTAAGTTATATTGCTATTCTATAAATTTCGCGGATGATTCTTTCTAAAATTAGTGGATTTGTAAAGCTTTATTTTTCATCTATTTAAAATATACAGGCCATAAAGAAGCTGCCCGTTAAGCAGCTTCTTTAGGATTAAACTTAAATATTCAGAATCAGGCTGACTCATGTCCTAATGCCCGTTCTGCCAGTGCCTGCTTCATAATCTGATAGCCCGCAGTTAAACCAAGACTCGCCATAATCATCGCCACTATTATATCTGGCCACAGACTGCCTGTACCAAAAACCCCGACTGCTGCCAGAATCACGGCAGCATTGCCAATGGCATCATTTCGGCTACACAGCCAGACTGACCGCATATTGGAATCACCTTCACGAAAGGCATAAAGAATGACTGCCGTAAATACATTTGCCAGCAATGCCAGCACACCAATCAAGCCCATGGTCAGTGCCTCTGGCGGAATGCCTTGCAGATAGGCATAAATGACTTTTCCCATGATCACCAGGCCAAATAAGGCCATGGTCATTCCCTTGAGTAAAGCGACTGTTGCGCGCCAGTACAGACTTGCACCGATGACCGCCAAAGAGACGCCATAATTGACGGCATCACCAAAGAAGTCCAAGGCATCTGCCCACAAAGCCGATGAATGTGCATAGGCCCCACCAATCAGTTCTACCACAAATAAAGTCAGGTTCACCACCAAGGCAATCCATAACGCCGTTCTAAACTTACTGTCAGGTTTGGGTGGAGCAGGTTCATGACTACAGCTACAGGCCATGTTGATCTTCCATACTTTCGTGCAAAAAATGAGTTAAAATAATTAGAAACTATGGACTAACTCCAAGGTCAAGCAGGAGCGAGCAATGTCGGTCTATTTAATTTCAGAAATAGCCAAAAAGACTGCTTTAAGCACAGATAGCATTCGCTTTTATGAGAAGAAAGGCTTGATACAGCCGAATTTTCGAGCAAGTAATCGCTATCGTTATTATGGTGAAGAAGCCCTGAAAAGGCTGCTTTTTATCAAACGCTGTCGTGCTTTGGACATGTCCTTAAAAGAGATTGAAGCCCTGATTAAACTCGAACAGAATCCGCAGCAGGAATGCGGTGCAGTGAATCAGCTCATCGACCAGCATTTAGAAGATATCTCCAAAAAAATTAGGGAATTACAGCTATTCGAACAACAGCTGATTGCACTTCGCAAAAGTTGTAATGTCCCGACCACCATTGATCATTGCCAGATTTTAAAAATGCTCGAACAGACTGAAAATAATTGAATATTGAATAATTTTAGTGCTTCATTTCACTCAAAATAAAACATTCTTTTTATTCTAAATGGCTTATTTCCGAGTAATTTACTGGGTTGAATCCAAATTTTAGATGGTTAGAATAAAGCCGTACTTTTTATATGTCTTTCGATTCCATCATGAGCCTGACGACCGTTACTGAACTCCTCTCACCTGCCGGTTCACTGAAAAATATGCGCTATGCCTTCGCCTATGGTGCAGATGCAGTCTATGCAGGTCAGCCGCGTTATAGTTTGCGCGTTCGTAATAATGAATTTGATCATGACAATCTGGCGATTGGCATTCAAGAAGCCCATGAGCTAGGTAAAAAGTTCTATGTGGTCGTCAATATCCAGCCGCATAATTCCAAACTGAAAAATTTTATTCGTGATCTGGAACCTGTGGTGGCGATGCAGCCGGATGCGCTGATCATGTCTGATCCGGGCCTGATCATGATGGTGCGTGAACATTTTCCAGAAATGGATATTCATCTGTCTGTGCAAGCCAATGCAGTGAATTGGGCAACGGTAAAATTCTGGAAAAATATGGGACTCACGCGCGTGATTCTGTCACGTGAATTATCGATTGAAGAAATTGCTGAGATTAAACAGCAAGTACCGGATATGGAGATTGAGGTTTTCGTACATGGTGCGCTGTGCATGGCCTATTCCGGCCGTTGCATGCTGTCTGGTTACATGAATAAACGTGATGCCAATCAGGGTGCGTGTACCAATGCCTGCCGCTGGGAATACAAAGTTCTGGATGCGAAGGAAGATGAAATTGGTGATGTGATTCCGGTGAAAAATCTGGATTCAGGCTGCTGCTCTCAAGATGCCGACGAAGCACATATGCAAGCACAGCATCAATTTGATGAACCGATATTATTACAGCGTAATGATGAAGACATGTTTGCTGCCGAAGAAGATGAACATGGCACTTATTTCATGAACTCTAAAGACTTACGTGCGGTACAACATATCGAGCGTCTGATCAAGGTCGGGGTACATTCCTTGAAGATTGAAGGCCGGACCAAATCCTATTTTTACTGTGCCCGTACCGCACAAATCTATCGTAAGGCCATTGATGATGCGCTTGCGGGCCAACCATTTGACCCAGCATTGATGACGCAATTAGAAGGTCTGGCCAATCGTGGGTATACCGAAGGTTTCCTGCGCCGTCATGTGCACAGTGAATATCAAAATTATGAAAATGGCTCTTCAAGTTTTGACCATCAACAGTTCTGCGGTGAAGTCTTAGAACGTAACGGTAACTCCATCAAAATTGATGTAAAAAACCGTTTTGTCGTGGGTGATTCCTTAGAGCTGATGACGACGCAAGGCAATATCAGCTTTGTTTTAACCGAAATGAAAGACAAAAAAGGCAATCTGATTTCTGAGGCTAAAGGCTCAGGTCATATCGTCGAGATTCCGGTTCCGGCAGATGTAGATATGCAATATGCGCTGCTGATTCGCAATCTGCCGACATCGACTATAGATATTTCGGCATCGTCACTGGCTTATCAGGCGAGTTAAACATGGCGCTGCTGATTACCGAAAAATGCATCAATTGCGATATGTGTTTAGCAGAATGTCCAAATGATGCGATTTATGAGGGTGCGAAAGTCTATGAGATTGATGTGAACCGTTGTACGGAATGTGTCGGCTTTTATGAGCGCCAAACCTGTGTAGATGTATGCCCAATTGAGTGCATTGTGCCACATCCTGAGCATGTAGAGACGCAAGAG
This sequence comes from Acinetobacter sp. YH12200, assembly GCF_013418175.1. Classification (NCBI taxonomy): domain Bacteria; kingdom Pseudomonadati; phylum Pseudomonadota; class Gammaproteobacteria; order Moraxellales; family Moraxellaceae; genus Acinetobacter; species Acinetobacter sp. YH12200. The sequence goes on along the minus strand of NZ_VPCO01000009.1, from coordinate 60,461 downwards.
CAACTGTTAGAAAAATTTAAAGTCTTGAATTTGTTCCAGTCTTAAGTACTGATCAAACATTGGAATAAATATTGCATTGAATAAAGACAACCTTGGGGAAGGCTGAATAATAAGAGTCAAAACAAAAACAGTACAGAGGAAAGAAACAGCCAGAAGCAATTGGGGATGCTTCTGGCTGATCTAAAAAAGGAAGCAAATATAACAATAAAAAAAGGAACTCTGGTGTTAGCGTCCGGAGTTCCTATAAAAAGGTATAACAAAGATAATCGAGATCGAACACCAAGGTTTTGGGGAACCTTGGTGTTATTTTTTACTGACCTGAACGGATGATGTAATCAAATGCAGACAGTGATGCTTTCGCACCTTCACCTGTGGCAATGATGATCTGCTTATACGGAACAGTAGTACAGTCACCCGCCGCAAATACACCTTTCACATTGGTTTCGTTGCGTTCGTTAATCAGGATCTCACCACGATTTGACAATTCAACCGCTGTTGCTTTTAAGAAATCGGTATTCGGCAACAAACCAATCTGTACGAAGATACCAGCCAATTCAACAGTGTGCTCTTCATCTGTTACACGGTCTTTGTATTTCAGTGCAGTCACTTGTGAACCGTCACCCACCACTTCAGTCGACAAGGCATTTTTAATCACCGTGGTGTTTGGCAAGCTTGTTAATTTGTCTTGCAATACCTGATCCGCACGAAGCTTGCTATCAAACTCAACCAAAGTCACATGCTCTACAATCCCTGCAAGGTCAATCGCAGCTTCTACACCAGAGTTACCCCCACCGATTACCGCAACACGTTTGCCTTTGAACAATGGACCATCACAGTGTGGGCAGTAGGCCACACCACGGGTTTTGTATTCCTGCTCACCCGGAACGTTCATTTCTCTCCAGCGTGCACCTGTAGACAGGATGACCGTTTTCGATTCCAGTTTGGCACCATTCTCTAAAGTGACTTCTACCAGACCATTCGTTGTTTCATCTGCACCTTTGATGTTAGAGACACGTTGCAGGTTCATGATGTCAACACCGTATTCTCGTACGTGTGCTTCCATTTCAGCAGCAAACTTAGGTCCTTGGGTTTTTTGAATCGAGGTATAGTTTTCGATGTCCATGGTGTCCATGACCTGACCGCCCATGCGCTCAGCTACGATACCGGTTTTAATGCCTTTACGTGCAGCATAGATCGCAGAGGTATTGCCTGCAGGACCACCACCAATCACCAATACATCAAAAGCATCTTTGGCATTGAGCTTTTCAGCCTCTTTTGCTGCAGAGTTGGTGTCCAGTTTTGCCACGATTTCTTCCAAAGTCATACGACCTTGACCGATATGCTGGTTGTCCTGGAACACCATCGGCACCGCCATGATTTTGCGTTCTTCCACTTCATCCTGAAAGAATGCCCCATCAATCATGGTGGCTGTTGTGCCCGGGTTGTAAATTGCAATCAGGTTTAAGGCTTGAACCACATCCGGACAGTTATGGCAGCTGAGTGATACAAATACATCAAAATCAGATTTGATCCCTAAGCCTTTAATCGACTCTAAAACTTCAGCAGATACTTTCGGTGCATAACCAGAGCTTTGTAGTAAAGCCAGAATCAGTGAGGTGAATTCATGCCCCATTGGCAGACCTGCGAAGTAGACACGTGGTTCTTCACCTGCTTTGGCAATACCAAAGCTTGGTGCACGTTGGTTCTGGCCATCAAAACGCGCAGTGACTAAATCAGATAATGCAGCGATTTCCTCTACCAGTTCTTTGATTTTTGCAGATTTGTCGGAATCATTTAAAGTCGCAACCAGTTCAATCGGGCTTTCCAGACGTTCGAGTAGTGTTTTTAATTGAGCTGAAGTATTTTGGTCTAACATTGCTAAGCTCCAAAGGAATAAATATTTATTTGATAAAGCGATATTAATGCATAAATCAAAATAGGTAAAACAGTTTGTTTTTATATTATAAATCGTTTTTTTAGATCATTGGTTTGATAATTATTTTTGGTATTTCAACTTTTAATTTTTATACTGTTTCATCAGCAGATAAAAAATGCTCCTAAACAGGAGCATTTCTAAAACATTAATTTATCCGTTGCTCGATACGCAAGGATCGGCCTTTGATTGAATTGGCCAAGAAGAACAGAACCAAACTCAGAAATGCCGATAAAATGGCCACTCCAATAATCACCAGATAAGTGATCTGACTCAACTGGTTTGCCTGTTGTACTTGCGTATTTACACTCTTGGCAACCGGTGTCATGGCTTGACCATAGATCTGTTGCTGCATGGTCCAGAGTTGTTCCGACTTAAAGCCATATTGCTCAAATTTTGCATCCTGCTTTTCTGCTTCTACCAGATTGAATACATAAGGTTTTGCAGCCGATAAATCTTGCGGTTTATGCAAAAGTGCTGTTTGTGCCAGTAAATAAGATTTTACCGGTGCAGCAATCTCTGAATCGGCGAGGTATCGTGCAATTTCACTGTCATTGATATTGCTATCGTAATACACCACCTGCTGATAAGCATCATGCCGGTCATTCCGTAAATCATGCTGCCAGTAAGTTAATCCCGACCAGATCACGATAAAGGCAATTAGCCAAGCGACAAATTTCAGCACAAAAGACTGAAAGCGCACATAAAAGAAACGCAGTTTCTTTAATAGGCCAATGATAAAAAATGCACCGATAAAAGAAGCAAAAATTTTAATAATCAGCCAGCCAAACCAGCTCAGCAAACTAAAAAAATAATCCGGACTATCACCAATGCTGGCCAGCGTGGCATCTACACTGACCGGTAAATGTAACTGCTGCACTTCGGTACTCAGGCCAAAAAAGCCATAGACCAGTTCCTGCTGAAAAAACAGACCAATGATGGAGGCAATAAATACCGTAGAACTGGTGATACCCAATAACATCAAATTGCGTTGACGTTTCTTGAGCGCAACCACGCCTTGCTTGATCTCACCAGGAGACACCGCATATTCATCTAAGGGAGGCAATCTTTACTCCTTTTAGATCTTCAACCACAATATTTAGTTGGGCTTTGATCCGCTCGTACTTGATTCAATCACCAAGTGATTCAGATTATCCTGTAAAGCCTTTAAACGCACGGTTGCTTCTGTGCGTTTTTGTACACCTTCTTTCTGAATCTGTATCACATCATTGACTGTTTTAATGAGGGTGTTTTGCACATGTTCAAGCGTTTCGATATCAATTACGGAGCGCTGATTGGCTTTTGCGGTATCGACAGAGTTCTGATGCAATAGATCTGCATTACGGCGCAGCAGTTCATTGGTGGCATCATCAATGGTATTGGCCAGCTGGACACTGTTCTTTTGTTCACTCAGAGAAATGGCCAGACTGATCTGGTTTTTCCATGCCGGTAAAGTAATATTTTTAATCGCATAAAACTTGTCGACCAGCATCAGGTTGTTGGACTGAATAATCCGGATCATCGGCAAGGTTTGCATGGCAGATTGCTGTAAAACCTGCAAATCGCTGACCCGTTTTTCCAGATTATTGGCCAGATGGTTCAGATCATAAATTTTCTGTGTTGTGGTTTGATCTTGTGGCAAAGCGGTTAAAGCGGAGATTTCCTGCTGTAGCTCCTGCTCACGTAAACGGCCGGCTGCAATATGTACGCCTAACTGTTTATATTCATCCTGTACCCCGTCAAACATTTTATCCAGGGTATCTACACGCGCTTTCAAACCGGACTGCGAGGTTTCAATTTCTTTGACCAGCACATCGAGCTGCTCTTTGGTAGTATTGAAATGTGCATCAAAGTTACCTTTTGCACCTTTGAACTTGCTGATGATATTGCCAAAAAAACCTGAACTTTTCTTTTGACTTAAAATGCTGCTGGTATTCAGTTGCTGGGCCACCTGCACCACCTGATTCAGTTTCTGCCCTGTCGCATCCAGATCTCTATTTTGGACCAGATTCAGTAATTCATCAGTATAGGTCGAGGTTTTGGTCGCAATATTTTTACCATACTCAGCCACGCTGTTATGACTCATATCCTGCAATTCTTTACGTGCTGCCAGTACTTCCTGAAAGTCAGCAGGTTGCAAGCCCAGTTCTTTCAGATCCATTTGCTGAAATTTTTGTTCGACCAGTTCATTCGAGCTTTCAACAGGTAAATTTACTAAATCAGACTTGGTCATGGTTCACCTTATATTGTTATGTTTTCGAGGGTTTCTCGAGGGATTTTTTTAACGTTTTAATCAGACTTTCACGGCTATTATCAAGTTTTTCCAGATCACTTGTCGAGTGCTTGCTCTGGCTTTGTTGGACATGATATTGCCAGGCCGGAATCAAGACCTGTTGCGCTTCTTTAAAGCGGTCTAATAAGCTAAAGGACAGCTGCTGTGAAAGCTGCATCTGGGTAATGGCAATGTCATTACTGCTTTGCAAGGTACGCAGTGTATTGATTTTCTTGGAAAGCCGCTCAGAAAAATTATCCAGTGGATGCTGGTTTTTGATGAACAGCGGATATTCTGATAAAAACTCGTCTGCCGCGACAATATGCTTGGCCATCTGCTCACGTAGACCCAAAAGCTGCTGAAAACGGGCCTGAGATTTCTGGATTTCAATCTGTAACTTACGACTTAGGTGATCTGCTTGATCGAGTAAACGGTCCAGTCGCTGATAATATTCAACCTGACTCGAACCATAATCCAGATCGATCCCAAGCCATTTTTGTAGTGCATTAAATTTACGTTTTTTCAGATATTTTTTAGATTCTGCCAAAGCCTGAATCAATTGCTCAATGGTCTGGCTCAGCTGTTGGGTCAAATGCGGATCGACCCCATTTAATAACACCGATTGTGCCTGAATCAGAGAATCCGCATAATGATTCAGTCCATATTGATGGCTCAGTACAGGCACAAGTTCATTACGTTTGATCGCCAGTATTTCTTCACGATCAAAAGACATGTCAGTCAAGGCGGGTAAAGCTTCAAATCGCGACATGACGAAGACTGTATCCTTTTAGAGAGATTAAATAAAAATCTTGAATATCCTCGAATGTAGCAAAAAAACAGACCACGTTGTGTATATTTATCCAGAAATTCGTTACATCACTTTAACTAAATCCATGTTTTATCTTTATTTTAATTATATTTTTTGCAATGAAAGCAAATGTGTTTGATAAATTTTGCTGTACTGCTAGCTTAGTCTGATGAAACTCTTGAACATCAATCATAAATCATAGATGAAAAAAGCCATATTACTATGGCTTTTGAGCATGCGTTCAAGACAATATCAGAGATAATCCCCGGTACTCTCTGGCTGATAAAGCACTTTTTCAATGGTCACTTTCATGGTGTGGCCATCTGGTTGTGGCCATTCAATGGTTTGACCTTCGGCTAAGCCCAGAATGGCTGCGCCTATCGGTGCAATCACATTTACCTGACCTTTATCACCTTTAAACTCATGTGGGTAAACCAGTGTGACTTCCACAGGCTCTGGAGACGGTGCAATAGTCAGTAACACACGCGAATGCATGGTGACAATATTACTTGCGATCTCCGCGGGGCCAACTATTTCAGCACGTGCCAGTTCATCTTCCAGACGAATCATGGTTTCGCTCAGCTTGGTCTGATGCTCAAGCATGGTTTCCAGACGATCTAAATCCTGCTGAGATAAAATAATAGTGGTTTTATTCATCCTGATTACCTTTGTTAGATACCTAAATAAAAAATTAATGAATCAACAGCCAACAGGAACACCAAATACAGGTTGTGCCCATATTTGAATGATTCCTATAAATACAATGTTCAGATTTAAAGAAAATGATCTCACTCACAGCGCTTATTGCACCAACACCTGAGCTCGTCTGAAATTTGCATAAAAATTTTCAGGTACTAAGCAGAATGTACAGGGTGGATCTAAAAAGCTGGCAATGAATAAATCAGTTCTTTTAAATATTTAAAAATGAGATTGGTCTATAAAAAACTTTAAGCCAGATTCAGAAAAACGCAATATGATTTTGTTGATGACTCATTTTCTTGTCCTATCAACATCAGCTATAAAATATTAAGCCTGAATCATGGTGCGATATAGATATAGTTTAACTCGAATTGCGCTAAACCAAATCCTGATTTTTTCTCGTCATTTTAACAGCTATAAAAAAAGCTCCCGGTTGGGAGCTCCTTTCCGATTAAAACCGATTATGCATAAACTGGGAATTTAGCACATACAGTTTCAACCTTCGCTTTCACCGCATTAATGACCGTTTCATCACCTTTCGCATCCAGAATGTCAGCAATCCAGCCCGCAAGGTCACGTACTTCAGCTTCACCGAAACCACGGGTTGTTACTGCAGGTGTGCCGATACGGATACCTGAAGTTACGAACGGAGAACGTGGATCGTTTGGTACAGAGTTTTTGTTCACAGTAATGTGAGCAGCACCTAACCAGGCATCCGCTTCTTTACCTGTGATATCTTGTTTGATTAACGACAACAAGAACAAGTGGTTCTCAGTACCGCCAGACACAATATCATAACCACGAGCGATTAGCACTTCAGCCATGGCTTTTGCATTCACCACAACTTGTTTTTGATATTCTTTGTATTCAGGCGCCATCGCTTCTTTAAAGCAGATCGCTTTCGCTGCAATCGCGTGAACCAAAGGACCACCTTGGTTACCCGGGAATACAGCAGACTGTAATTTTTTCTCGATTTCTTCGTTTGCTTTCGCAAGGATTAAACCAGAACGTGGACCACGAAGTGTTTTGTGAGTCGTGGTCGTTGTTACGTCAGCAATTTGCACTGGGCTTGGGTAAACGCCAGCAGCAACCAGACCTGCAACGTGCGCCATATCAACAAACAGGTAAGCACCCACTTTGTCCGCGATGTCACGGAAACGCTGCCAGTCTACGATTTGGCTGTATGCAGAGAAACCTGCAACGATCATACGTGGCTTGTGTTCCACCGCTAAACGTTCAACTTCTTCATAGTCGATTTCGCCAGTTTCTGGGTTTAAACCATATTGAATCGCGTTATATGTTTTACCAGAGAAGCTTACTTTTGCACCGTGAGTCAAGTGACCACCGTGAGCAAGGCTCATACCCAAAACTGTATCGCCAGGGTTAAGAAGCGCTAAGTAAACCGCTGAGTTTGCTTGTGAACCAGCATGTGGCTGAACGTTAGCATAATCAGCACCAAAGAGTTCTTTAGCACGGTCAATCGCCAATTGTTCGATCACGTCTACGTATTCGCAACCGCCATAGTAGCGTTTACCTGGGTAGCCTTCCGCATATTTGTTAGTGAGTTTTGAACCTTGAGCTTCCATGACTGCTGGTGAGCAGTAGTTTTCAGAAGCGATTAGCTCAATATGAGCTTCTTGACGAGCATCTTCATTCGAGATTGCTTGAGCTAATTCTGGATCAAATTCAGCAATAGAGATATTGGCAAACATTAGCGAGGTCCTATTGATTTAGGGCTTTTAAGCCGTGCTAAGATTGGCGCGTATTGTAGCATGAAGTTTTGCATTTTCGATCATGAACTTTCTGCAGTTTTTTATAAATATTACTCCAGCCTTTAGAAATCATGACCAATTTAAGTAAAATCAAATTATTGAATTGGCGTTAAAGTTTTTAACTTTTAAAATTTTGAGCATTTTTTATTCCTTCACCATCTAGTCTTGCTTGAAATGTGAAAAGACTGGTTTTCTCGAGCGCTCTGCAAGCATTTTAAAATGAGATTCAAGCTAAGTTCCGCTTACCTTTTTATCCTCTATAAACCTAGAACAGCAACTGCGTGTTAACCCTTAGAACATTTCAGGTGTACCGCTAAATCTTTTCCTGCATGAGAGTTCTGAACCTTAACCTGCAGCAAAATTGGATTTATTAACAGCATTCTTTGCGCTAAAAAGTATATTTTTTAATATTCAGCCTAATCTTTTTCCCAATTTATCGTTAATATGAGTCTGTCTCTTCTTTTATGGTGCTCAACGCATGCAGGCCATTATTCTTGATACCGAAACGCATACTTTAAATGGTCAACCCATTGAAGTTGCCTATGCGCCTGTCGCAATTGTAGACCATAAAATCAGTATGGATAAAAGCCGCCTGTTTGATCAGCTCTATTCATGTGACGAACCCATTTCTTTTGCCGCCATGGCGGTGCATCATATTCTGGAGTCTGACCTGGAAGGTCAGCCACATTACAGTACCTTTCGCCTGCCAGATGAAACGATTTATATGATTGGTCATAATATTGATTATGACGTTCGTGCTGTCGAAAAATGTGGGGTAGATACCTCGAAAATTAAAGCGATTTGTACACTGGCTTTAGCACGTCGGGTCTGGCCCGATGCAGAAGCACATAATATTTCTGCACTGATTTATATGATTACCAAAGGCAGTGAACGAGCGCGCGAAATGATCCGTAAAGCGCATCGTGCCGATATGGATATTATTTTAACTGCCAACATCCTGATGCATATCGTACACCACCTGAAAATCAACAGTATGCAGGAACTGTTCGATGCTTCTGAAGATGCCCGAATTCCACGCACAATTAACTTTGGTAAACATCGCGGTAGCGCAATTGCAGAGCTTCCTGCCGACTATGTGCAATGGCTATTGCGCCAAGATGAACTGGATCCTTATTTGCGCAAGGCTCTCGAAAATACCGCGATTAGTACGCTTTAAACCCCTTAAAACAAGTATCTGTTTTTTAATATATTCTTCATATTATTGTAATTATCCCAGACTATGCTCTAGCTGAATTTAGTGAACAACTCATTCAGCTATGATGCATTTTTATAAAACTCCACGTGGGGTCGAGGTGCTACAGAATCGCTCTATCCCCTTGACCGCACGCCAACGCCGCTTATTGGTGCTAATCGGCAGCAAAGATTTTGATCTGTTACATGAGAGATTAAAGCAGCAACTAGCTCCCGCCGAGCTTTTAGAGCAACTTTGTGAAATGGATTTAATTGTTCCGGCTCACACCAGCATAATATCAAACAGTCCACATCAGACCGGCACAGAAGTCGATACCAAAATCAATTTGGCGCATTCCGAGATTTACCGTCCCTTAAATTCACCTCTGCCCGTCCCTTCTGTAACCGAGAACCGCAAAAACCTCCTAGTTCCTATCGAAGAGCTGCAAGAAAACTCATCTATTGAAACAAATCCAGACAATCAACCCCATCTAGCCGAACCGCAAGCTTTATCTTTTGAAGACCTCAAATATATGATGATGGAAAGCTTACAAAAATATTGTGGCTTGATGGCCAAACAGCAAATTCAGTATATTTTACAGGTACAGGATGTGCGCAGTTTAAAAATGTGCCAAATACAGTGGATCACCTCACTGCAGGAAAGCCGACTTCCTCCGCAAGAATTGAATTACATTCTAAAACAGATCAATTTTTCTTTGGCACAATTACAGCAAAATCAAGCTCATGAATAAGCATGTCTTAGTCTTTTAAACTCTTAAATGAGTGACTTTAGCAATCAAGCAGATTTAGATTTCAAATATAGACAATTGATTTTACACTATATTTATATTATCTCTAAATTTAAATCCTAAAATATCAGACTTAAGCGGGATAGAAAAAACCTGAAAATCTCGCCATATAGTGATCATTAAAATCCGCTTGGTTGCTATATGCCACATTATTTAGAATTCGATGCGTTTGATAACCCCATGCAACTGAGCAAGGTGGGCAATTGGGTCATTACCTTTTTAAGTCCGGCTGAAGAACTGGAACTTGTGCAACTGGCAATTACCTATGTACTGCCCCGCCAGCTCAGTGACAGTTTACAACCGCGACGTGTAGTGATTCAAAAAAGCTCTATCGAGCACCATTGGCTGATTCAAGCCATTGAATGTTTTGACAGTAATACTCGTCAGGAAATTTCTTTAAGCCCCGAACATATCACCGCTCAGCAAACCTTAAAACAGATTCTGCAAGAATTTGAAAAATATGATGTGAATGTACAACTTAAGCACATCTAATTTCTGGCTCACCTCGGTGGGCTTTTTTATTAATAGGGGATAAATTTTGCTTTTCTGCATTCATTAAAAACTCACCAGGAAGGTGAGTTTTTAATGGCTAAACCTGTAATATCGGATAGATGGACTCAATTTTTTCACCTTTGTATAACGTATTGATCCAGTTATTCTACGACTTTATAAATATTTGAAGACTTTTGACTTTCAAATAACAGTTCAATACTCGGTAAAATAGTTTCGCCATCTACCACGATATGTTCAATTTTTTTTACCAGATCAATTGCATCATGCTGATGTTGCTCTGCAAATGAACGTAATAAAGCTTTCGCCTCAATGACCTTGCTAAATTGGTCTTTCACCTTTATAACAATAATCTTTGACATTTCTCTCTCCTTTCTATTTCCTAAGTTTCCATTTTTTATATCACACTTAAATCGCTTATTTAGGGTCAAGATGTTAGCGAATTTGGCAATGTAAACTTTTTTTATAGGAATCAATTAGAAAAGAAATCATCTGGAATCATTAAACAAAGCTTTATAACAGACATTAAAAAAGCTCGCATTGCTGCGAGCTCTGTGTTGGATGGCTAGTGCTAGATTTATTGTTTGGTGATCAACATCAAACTCAACTAACTGTCATTGATCCGTCCAACTTATCGGTAGCGTCTTATTGGTTTTACGACCTACCATGAGTTCAATATAGCAACATTTTTCAGACCTACAAGCCCTCTTTACACTTCTAAAAGAAGACTCATACAAGATTTAAATTGTCATTTTTCAAAACTAAATTATGATATTTCAGGCTTATTAATTTCCAAATATTATTCTTTTTAGAAGAAAATATTTTTAGAATAAATATATGATTTCTATAAAATTTTAATTTAAGTTAATTTAGCTCAATATGTGTTCACATCATCCTTTATTAATTTATTCAGTTTTTTAAAATTTATTTTTTTAAATTATTGAGAATAATAAGCGCTACTCAGAAATTAGCGAACCTCTACAGGAACCGCTGTAATTAGCCGAATTAAAAGTAATTTTCTTATAGATATAATCCATTGTTATTTTGAACATAAAGCACTAATTTTTATTTAAAATGTACTGTATAAACACACTTATAAGCATCACAATTTGTAAAATCAAATCAGTTATAAAGCAACAGTGTAATAAAGTCGCTCATATACAATAAACAAATGTACTCAAACCCGATCTTAAATCGATCAAAAAAAAATCTATATTTTAAAAAAAGGTATATTGCGATGACTCATTCAGATGAAAAAATTAATGAAGAATTTCCAGAAGAGGAATTGGATCCACAAGAAAAACAGGATCGAGAGATGCAGCGCGGTCAGCTGGGCGTAGATAAAGACCCTCAGGTAAAAAGAGACCAAATCCGTCAACAACATCAGGATGAAGAGGAACAGAATCCTTAATATTCATATTATTGAGTCTGCTCCTTTGAGATTAGGATCAAGTGTAATACTGTGCCCGCTTTTTAGAAAATCGGTCAAGCTGCTTTAAGAATCCCTCAAAGTAATCTTTCTGTTTTTCTTCAGTTCGATAACCTGCATATAAAGTACGGCGTAAGCCTTCAGGGGCTACACAATCCAGACGGCGCGAAGTCACCCAGCCCTTCTGTTCATATTCATTTACCACCCAATCTGGCAATGCCGCAATCCCACGACCACTGGCAACAAGCTGAATCAGCATTTGAGTCAAATCGGTCGTCCGAATCTGTTTTGGCAAAATATTCGCAGGAATAAACAAGCGTGACATGATATCCAGACGATGCTTATCTACCGGATAAGTTACTAATGTTTCTTCTGCCAGTTCCTGCACCGTAATCTCTTGGGCACGTACTAAAGGATGTGTATTAGACAACACCAAACGTGATTCATATTCAAATACCGGGAAATATTCCACACCTTTGAGTGCAATCGGATCGGCAGTAATCAGTAAGTCAAACTCGCCCGTTTGTAACAATTCATGCGGATTGGCTTCAAAGCCCGAAGCAAAATCCAAATCAACATCTGGATATTGGATACGATACTGATTCAAAAGTGGCATTAGCCAGTCAAAACAACTATGACACTCTGACGAGAATATAATACGGCCTGTCTGTCCATGCACAATACGTGTGATATCACTTTGCGCTATCTGTACTTGTGGTAGCACATCATCAGCCAGTTTCAACAAACGTAAACCTACATTAGAAAAACTCACAGGGCGACTACGGCGATTGACCACTTCAACCCCGAACCATTGATCGAGTTCGCGCAATTGGTGAGACAAAGCTGAAGGTGTTAAACAGAGATCTCCTGCCGCTGCAACCAGTGATCCATGTTCTCTTAGCGCTGTCAGTGTTTTTAAATGTCGTAGTTCTATCATATGGCTTACCCAAAAAATACAGAAATCAGCTACTCAAGCTTGGTGAATAGCATAATCTATTTCAGGATACTCACTTCAATATTTTCACCTTTAAATTATTTTAATGAATTTTACTCAATAAATAATCTATTCAAAAATCGGTTTATTAAAAACATTTGAGTTATTTCATCATCAATATATTCAAAGAATCGTACTCTGCATTGCAATCAGCTCTCGTATTTAAAACACCTAAAGCTGTTGTGAATCAGCGCATCAACTCAAAATATAGAATCAGAATAAGTAAAAGAAAATGAGCATGTCATTTGTTTGTCTGAAAACTTTTAAGATTATTTTTGAGCAGTATCGAATAAAGTGAAAAGACAGAGTTTGAGATTCGATTTAAGCAATACAATCTATATGGTGGCACTGAATAAAAAGTTTTATGAAAAGCGATCTGGTATAAAGATTTAATTTAAAGAGATTTTTATGTTGTAAGAAATAAGAAAATGGTGCGCTCAGCGGGCACTTTCCGAAATTTGCGGTTTCCTTATTATTCCCCAGCTTTCCTTATTTTTTCTTTCTTTTTATAGGTTTAAGTGTGGCTCATTAATTCAATAGTTTAATGTTTCCCTATTATTCCCTATTATTCATTCTATATTGATTACGCCAAATTTACGCCACAACATTTTGAGAGAGAATTTATGGCCACCTTTAGACAAAGGGGTGATGCTTGGCGAGTTGAGATTAGTGTGAATGGTACTCGGGAAAGTGCGACATTCGATACTAAGACTCAGGCTCGCGCATGGGCATCAAAACGTGAAACTGAATTAAGAGAGTTATCACGCGGAAAGCTTCCTGATTATACATTAAATTGTGCAATTGATAGATACATAGAAGAAGTGTGTCCAAAGCACAAAGGCTGTGATGCCGAGATTAAGAGATTTCGGGCATTTCAGAGGAACTTCCCGAAGATTGTCAAAAAGCATATTGCCAAAATTACCACCGATGATTTTGTGGTGTGGCGAGATACCAGACTAAAAACTGTCAAGCCGGCCTCGGTACGACGTGAGGGAAATATCCTGTCTGCTTTGTTTACAGTGGCTCGCACAGAATGGAAGTGGATTTATGATTCACCAATGAGTGATCTAAAGATGCCACCACCGCCAGCACATCGCGATAGACGCATATCAGAGGATGAAATTTACAGGCTTTGTCTGGCCGCTGAATTTGATGATCAGGCACCTGAGAATTTTACACAGCAAATTATGATTGCTTTTCTTTTGGCGATTGAAACTGCAATGCGTGCTGGTGAGATCCGCGGCCTGACTTGGGACCGGGTTTATTTAAAGAATAGATATGTGACTTTGAATGAAACCAAGAATGGAACAAAACGACATGTGCCCCTGTCCAAGCGTGCTGTTGAATTGCTCGAGCTCATGAAAGGTGTTGGCAGTCATCAGGTTTTTACAGTGAAAGACTCGAGCTTTGATACACTTTGGAGAAAGTTGCGAGATAGGTGTGAAATTGAAGATTTGCATTTTCACGACTCAAGACATGAAGCATGCACAAGGCTTGCCCAGAAATTAGAAGTATTGGATTTGGCGCGGATGATTGGTCATAAGGATTTAAGAAGCCTGATGATTTATTACAATGCAACTGCATCAGAGATTGCAAATAGGCTGGACTGATATCCAGTGGAAGGAATAATAATGAAAACATGGGAACAGCATTACATCGAGCATTGCATTAAATTTGCCGAGCCGTGGGGTAAAAGATTTGGCTGGGCTGTCTGGCATAGTTGTTTTGAATATTGGGATGGGTGTGCGAGTGAGTATGCCGTTTTAAGCAAAGTGAGAAGCTGAAGTAATTTTTAAATTACTCCAACACAAACCCCACATTCACACTCGTCGTAATTGATTAAGCTAAAAGCCCTCACTTGAGGGCCTTCACAATAGCACCATGACGTGCCTTACAATCGTTATATTTAGCAACCACATCAATAGACCAGACCAAAGCAACCCTGCCCTGCCCTGATTCTAATTTCTGTAAATCAGGACAAGACTCAAGGAGGTTGGCCGGCACCACTGGCGATAAGTGAGTTGAGTTGCTGCAGGCCGTCATCATCAAAGCAATGGTTGAGATACACAGGACGATCAATGATCTTTTGCACTTCACGCGTAACTGTTTCGACCTGCACACGTTGCTCTGATTTTGTTGCTTCATAATCCGCACTCATCCGGTTAATTTGATTTTGTTTTTCAGTTAGAGCCTTGAGATGCTTTTGTTCTATCTGTTGAATTTTCGCTGTGCATTGCTCACTGGCTTTGCGTAGCTTCCCGCTTAAGTGGTTGGTATAGACAATTTGCCCCACCCATAAAAAGAAAAAGACCGCAATTGCGATCCAGTGTTTATATTTCCAGAGTAGTATTGGCATCTAGTTCACCCCCATGCATTTGTTGTAGCGCTCAACTTGTCGGGTCCACACGCCATAACAGTTATTAGAACGGATTGAACAATCACGCTTTGCGACATACTTCCACTTCAATAGTGACTTGCATGCCTGGACATATTCACGTGCCTTCAGGTTGCGCAGCATGGATGATCCAGACCAAGCACTTGTGCCGTACTGATAAGTGAAATCCAGATACAGATCATATTCAGGCTGTGAAATTGGAATATTCAGAATGGTTTTATTGAATCGTTGCGCATCTTTATCCATGTGCAGCTTGAGATATTCAAAAGCCTGCTTGCGGTCAATCGCCGGATCAGTCATTTTGACTTTGAGGCCATTTGGATAAACAGTGGTGCCATGACCAATAGTCGGCACATCACCTTTTACCGGAATCACTGGTTTTGATGTATAGCCTTCTTTTATTGCAGTGGCTTGCACCTGTTCTTCACTTGGACCAGTGATCCACATTCCTGCTGCAAGCACCAAAGAAGATCCGATCACGTAGTATTTAGTTTTGTCCTGCATTGCATCGCCCTCGCAATTTTGCAATTTTCAGTTCGTGTTCTTCTTGCTCACGTTGATCTTTACGCTTTTGAAATTGCCTGTTTGATAAATAGTTTGCAAAACTAATCGCAAGACCCGCCAAACCAATTACAACTCCAATCAAAAAACCCCAATCCCACGTTGCAAACCATGAAATTATTGTGATGCCTGTGCCTGCAGTGGTTGCGACTGGCCCTGAAGTATCTGCTATTTGTGTCGCATTTGACATTGCGCCCCCTATTTTGGCAATAAAAAAGCACCCGGAGGTGCTATGCGAATGCAAATTGAAATCTATTTTTAGTCGTCATGCCGATCTGCGTGAGCTCAACATCACCTAAATCACTTTCCAAAAGACGCTCTATTAAAAAGCGGTCACGTTGCTGTCTGTAGTAAAGATTACCGTTCTTAATGTATGCAAAAATGATGTCAGCATTCGCGGATTGGTGCAGACGATGGTCATCAAGTGAGACTTGCGGTGTGAGATAGTCGACACCGTATTCAGTGGTAATTTGCGCAGCCTGTGCCGTGTCGTACCAATACAAAAATGCTGAAATTTGCTTGTCTGAGTTTTCAGTTGTGTATGCAATAGTTGGACTCATATTGAAGTCAAAAGACAGGCTTAAGGACTTCACATTTTCAACATTAAGCAGTTGATATTGCACCACATCATTTTCAATGCAAATCCAATTGTCGCGGTAGTAGCATTTCCAAATATAGACTTGCAGCCCTTGCGATGTGTCGAGTAAATCTACACCACCCCACTCGAAATCAACCAAAGGTTCAGCTTTATCAGGCACTAAAAAAGCCCCGTAAATGGGGCGTGTGGATAAAATATTCCTAGGCAACATCACAACCCCCCCGTGTACTCACTCCAGGTTAAGTTCAATTTAATATTAACCGTCATTAAATTGGTTTTATTAAATGGTGGGGATATCTCCAATTGATACCCGATTGCTCCTCCTGCACTATAAGCACTTGATAATAAGGAGAATCCAACCCGAATGGATTTTATACTCATTACAGCATCACTCAACCTTAAGCTAAATGTTAACCCTAAGCTATTTGGAGTGGGGTTGTTTTGTGTTGTTTGGGGCGCTTGCACACCATGACTTGGTTGAGATGGGCCTGTTGTAATCGTTTGAATTCCACTGGAGTGAAGTGTTGCTACTGCGCCATTCGACAGCGATTCCGCTGTTATCTTTTGTGCACTAAAAGTTCCTGGGGATGGAATGAGTGGAATGCACTCATAACTGTGCGCCTCCAGCACAGCACCACTCTTGTCTGTAACATTAAAACTACCAGACTGAATTTCAGGCGGATATACTCGAATTTCAGCAACAACATCAAGAAATTCGTCACTTAAAACCGTTATTGTAGTGGGATTTCCTAAAATATCTCGAATGAGTGCTCGGTTCCACATTGCTGCATCAGACCACCCCATTCCTACCTCTGAAATATTTCCAGCTGCCACACCTTCGCCAAATCGCCAAGTTCTACGAGCACCGAAATAAATTGGAGATGTTGTATGACTTACGCCAACATCGGTTAAAAAACTTGTTGTGCTTGCAACAAGAGTGTCGAGTGATGTTTGTGAAGATGTTGGCGTTGAATTACCCGAGCCAACACAGCAACGATTAATCCAAGTGCCGACACTCATTTGTGCTAAGCCGCTTGCAAGCACTTTATTTAAAAACCAATCTGTTTCTCTCGCTATTGAACCATCTTTTTTTCGTGCAATAAGTTTAAATCGAGCGCCAATCTCGTTTCTTGTTGTAAAATTCATGAGTCACCTAGTTTGTTATTTGGATGCTTGTGATTGCAAATGATGTGCTTAAGCAATCAGGTGGATTGTGTTGATACGTGACATACGCGACAGTTTTAGTGATCTGTATTCCAGCAAACCCAAAACTCGTATTAATAGATTCTGTTGGCATCCATGCTTTTAAGTACGTATCTCTAGCTTCAATTTGAAGCCCGGCAATTGAGAAAGATGTGCTGAGACATTCAGTTTCTACTGTCAGATTTAAAATTGGCTCTTTCCACTGGATGCCGACCATTGAAAATGTAGATGTAAGATTTTCTGTTTCAGGTTGCACCGGCGGTTTGAGTAACATATCTATGCACTCAAAGCCTGTAACAACACCCTCCTCAAAATAAAGCGGATAAACCACACTCGTCAGCGCCTTAATCGGTGGTCTCTTAAAATCCTGATCACCGACAAACACGTTTTTCGAGTTGTACTGCCTTAAACGATAAGCACCGACAATATTAACCAATGCTGTACCATTTTCATCAAGTACAATCGGGTTTGGATTTATAACATCATCAATGCTGTACGATGTTTTTCTGATCGTGGACTGATAGTCGTATGTATAGACGTATCCATTTTTTAAAGGCCTCCCGTAATCGTCATAAAATTGAGCACGTTCACGTTGCTGGTACTCAATTCTTTCTTCAATAAAATTACCGTGCTTATCGTAAATCTTGAGCAGATTTGCCCCGCGCAAGTAAATTAATGCACTTCCTACACCATCCAAAATGACTGGATTTGTGTTTAATGCGGTTAATTCTGAATTACGATAAGTTGGCTTAAATTCTTCTGTGCCCACCTTGAATGCGTAGACTTTGCCACCGACAAGCGGTTTGCCGTCAGTGTCAAAGAAGTGCATTCTCGGCTGAATGACTGGTGTTGCAAGTCGATGTTGAAGCATATTTTCACCATTAAAAAACCCACCGAAGTGGGTTATTCTGTTGCTGCAACCGCCCCAGATGTAGTGGCTAGTTTTTGTGCTTGCTTAATTAAATTGGCTAGCTTTGGTGAGTCAGGCGGCAAATCTTTTGCAGCGAGTAGAATTCGTTTACCCGCGTTTGTGGTCAGCAAGGTTTTTGTGAGAGCTGTAGCCCCAACACCCGTAAGCGCCAATGGTATGCTTGACATTGCTGTCACTGCTGCACCACCACCAACCAGCCATGGCACAACCCTGTTTCCCGTCGGTGGGTTTTCCATATACTGTCCAGCTCGCTCAATATGGCGCATCAACTTAATAAATCCATCCATCTGGGCCTTGTCACCACCTGTAAACACATTGTTGTATGGTGCGCTCATTCGCTCGAACTCAAGTGCAAACTTTGCAGGGCTAAACGCTCCTGTGCTCTCATTTAAAGATTTATCCAGAGCGTTTTGCGCCATTTGATAACGCAGAGCAGCCTGTCCTTTTGGGTCTAGGTTTTTGTAAAAATTAGCAGCCTTGTCACCTTTTCCAGCTTTCATGAATTGATTGAAAATCTGATCAGGCTCAATGCTGCGTGTGACTTTCGCAAACGCCTTATCTTTACCTTGCTGCAACTGACCATAAAGACTATTGGCACGTTTTAATTCACCAAATAATCTTGTATTCCCTGAGTTTTGAGCAAAATCCAAAATATCATCGTCAATTGCTGTTCTGATTTTAGTGAATGCGTTGCTGCCTTTTTTTCCAGCACTGCCCCATTCGCTTACAAGCTCACCTAAACGCGATTGGACTGCTCGCATCTCACCAAAGTCTTTTTTGATGTTCATGTCGCCAAGCGTGTTTCTTATAGCCAATAACTCTTTCTGTAATTCCATATTTGGAATAACTTTTGAATCGTTAGTAATAATATCGTCAATAGCTTGAACGGTTTTGTTTGGAGCTATAGCGCCATCGCCCGCTAAGTTCTGAACACGATCATACATTTGCGAAGCAACACGCTTGCCGCGCCAATTTTTAATCTCAGCCGCAGCCTGTAAAACCTTGCCTGAATCCTCGCCAGCCTCATTCACAATCTTCATGATTCGCATAGCATTCTTGTCACCGCTTGCCGCAGCAGCTTGAATTTTATCTAGGCTTTTGTAGTCCACATCAGACATTTTTCCTTTTAGGTTTTCTACCACTTTTCCTGCTGCTGCCTTGGCTTCATCGTGCTGCCCTTTGCGGAAATTTGATGTACCAATTAAAGGAATTTCTTCCAGTTGGACTTCGGCTTTTTTTGCAATCGGATTGCGACCAAGATCACCAACTGATGTGCGAATACCGTGTTTTTCAGCCTGATCTAAAACCTCTTTTACTTCCTCTTTGTAATTGCCTTTTTTGGCATTCACAACGCGAGTAACTCCATCCCCGATTTTTTTAGCTGCTACACCGCCAAGCGCACCACCTAAAGCCCCTGACTTCATGTTTGATAATCGCTGCTCGGCGTCTTCGGCAAACTGAGCACCACCAATTAGAGCACCCAACCCTGTGTTTTGAGCGGTGACCTTTGCACCGGCTTTGCTTAAAATATTCGCACCCTGATAGCCGCGGCCTGCTAGGACTAATGGGCCCAAAGCAGCAGTCTCACCAATAAATTCACCAACATTTAAACCCTTGCCACTTGCTTTACGTGCCTTCTCATAAGATGCGCGTTCTTCCGCCTTAGCTTTCGTGTACTTCTCATAACGATCCGTTTCGAGATTAGTGCCAAGTAGCTTATTCAATCCACCTCGAATGCCGTCAGATACATACTCAGCACCTTGAGCGGCACCACTGAAAATCTTATCCATGCCTGAGCCAATATCGGCAATGAAAGATGGTTTTTCTGACTCAATTTGAATTGCTGGTAATGTGCCTAGATCCTTGGTGGGTTTGTTTGATTTAGCCAAAGCCACCATCTCATCCACTGACATTGTTTTTTGATTATTTGATTGGCTCTTGGCTAGCTGAACCATTTGATCTACTGTTAGTTTTGCCATGCTTTAGCCTCTCGGGAATAATTGCGCCACTTGGTCATCTGTTAAATAGTTGGGTTGATGCGTTTGTTGGGGCTGAGTTGGAAATAATTTTGCCACCTGATCATCTGACAGGTACTGAGGTTGATACTGCGGCTTTTCTTGTTTAGGGAATAGCTTTGCTGCCTGTTCATCAGTCAGATAGTTGGGTTGGTAGCCTTGCTGCTGTTGCTGAATATTGCTACCCAAGGCCTTATTTGCAAAATCCCATGAGCGCTTACCCTGCTTGTATGTTGAGCTTGGCAATGATGCCCACTCTTTACCGGTCTTCTGAATAGCTGACTGCCAATTACCATTAAGTACATCATCTAAAGCGCCACGCTGGGCAATTAGTGCAATTGCACCCATATCTTGCGATTGTGGTGAGAAATCACGAAAGCCGTATTGCTTGGCTAAGTTATTCCATGTGCTATTTAGAAACTGATAGCGCCCAGCTGCGGTGGTGAAGTTGGTCTTACCGTCGGTTTGTTTAAATTCTTTTCGCACATTCGGGTGTGCACCTAGACTTGCAATACGTTCGTTCCCAAACATGGTGTTATATCCATGCTTCACACCTTCAGCCTGAGCAATAAAATCAAGGTATTTGCGCACGTTTGGATTTGCATACGCTTGTTGAATTTCTGATAGCTTTGCCATAACTTTTCCTTAGGTGTAAAAAAACCACCCGAGGGTGGCTTATATATCAATTATTTTTCAAATTTAAATACTTAATTTTTAAATAACTTACGCCATCCAAGGTCTTAATAAACAGTTTGTATGGTTGTTTTTCCTGTCCTGCAATTTCCATTAAATCAAAATAATCATTCATCATGTCCATTGTTGGGGTATAGTCCTGAAATCCAAGGGCAAAAAATCTAGCAACTTGAAATTCCGCATCATCAGAGAAATCGCTCTTTTTAGGTAGATTTAATTTACCTATTTCTAATGATAATCCATAGTTGCATACCCTCTCAATCGTTATATAACCAGCGGTATCTGGTGGAGGAATGATCTTATACTCCTGATTAGTGATTGAGTCCACCACGTTGTCACCGCGATATTTGTAGTAATCCATCACGGTGTAGCTATCATTCACACAATCAACTTTAGCTCTCATGACTTTGTTTTCATTTTTTTCGACATGCTTTTCCCAAAACTCAAACTGATGTTTACCCAATGGTTTCACCGAATCAACATCATAGTAGTGCTTGATATTACTATTAGTCTCTCCTATTAACCCCCAATCCGCCCCAAAACTAAAACTAGAAGCAAGCAACCCACAAATTAAAATTAGTTTTTTCATTAACAATTATCCTTTTCAAGCTTTCTTACTTCCGATTGAAGCTTTTTTACTTCATCGCTAAGTTTTTTTACTTGTTCATATCTCGCATCGTTTAGCCTTATTTGGTTTTGTAAAATGCGCTCAACAGTTATGGCGATATAAATGCAAAGCATAAGTGTAATAACAACTATCCAAAACATATCCATAAAACCCCCACCGTAGTGAGGGAGTTATAGCATAAAAATCAATCAATCATCTACTTAATGCTCACGCCCTGCCCTTTTAAGATGCTCACCATTTGTTCTGTGCTAATGCCAGCCTGCTTTGCGGCTTGCTTGACCTCACTTAAAGACACATTAGCGCCATTGTATGAAGTTGTTGCTTGTCCTGCACTTGCGTATGGAACACCTTTTGGTGCCACCCCTGAGTCAACACCTTGAATTTCAGCATACTTAGCATTAAGGTCTCGAATAACCTTTATTGCCTCCATTCGCTGACTTGCGGGGATTGGCTCACCCAGACGACCAGCCATTTCTCTATATAACTGCACATCCTTATCAGATTGAGGGCCTTCCATTCGCGGCATCATCATCACCAAAGAGCCTTGTAGTGATTTAAGTGCGGCCAAACTATCCGCACCCTCATTTGATTTGCCAAAAAATGAGGCTCCCTCATCAATCATATTACCCAAGCCTGAACTTGTAGATTTGCCCATTAAACCCTCTGCTTGCTGTAAAATGGACTCCATTTTCTGCAATCTCTCAGATTCTTTACGCTTATCCACTGTGCCAACCTTTGAGACGTGCTGCCCGCTCTGATCAAGCATAGGCTCGTACTTGTTTAGATTTGGGTAGTAAATATAACTCTTACCATCTGCCGCATTTACAATCTGCCCTTTATTTTGCTGCATGTGTAATTGCTGCATGCGATACGCATCATTTGATACTCGATTTGCATCCGCAATCTCTTTTTGTACCTGCTGCCCTGCAAGAGTTGCCCCCACTGTGGCTTCATTATTGGCTCGACTGGTGATGTTATTAGCCACCGTATTTGCATCAGGCTGAATATATTGCTCAGGCTTCTCAGCTGCAGCAACCCCCAGACTTTCGACAAGCGAGCTGATTGCTTCGGGGTTGTTTGCATTCGTAGTCAAGAACTGTTTTGCTTGCTCGTATGATGCATCATCAATAATCCCACCAGTCTTACCATGTTCAAGCATAAAATTGGCAGCTCTTGGGTCTCCGCGCATCGCTGCTGCTAATGCGCTACTCATAGCGCGTTGACGATTGGCTGTGGTCTCTTGAGTTGTTTTTCCTGCACCAACTGTACGCTCCAATGCTTGAGCATTAGTGTTACCAATATCCGCGAGCGCCTTTTGTTGCTGTAGCTGGGTTTGAAGTGCAGCTGCATTGTCAGCTTTAATTTGAGCGTTTAAGTCTCGCCCCAACCAGCGATTATTATCAGCAAAGGCTTTACGTTGATCCGGCTCAAGATTGCTCATCTTGCCAACCTCTCGGTCAACAAATAATTGTCTAAGCTTCTGGCCGCCAGAGATTCCACCTAATAGTGAATCCATTCCATTAAAATGATATTGCGTCATGACTCACCCTTAAATAAACATACCAGCCAGACTGCCAGCACCGCCAATCAACCCTTCCATACCCTTCGCGCGTGCACTTGCGGCACCCGTAATCCCGTCTGCTCTCGCACTAGCCCCCGCCATAGTATTATTCGCCATCGCTTGTGATGTTTGCATTCCAGCATTACCTACACCGGCTGCTGCGTTTTGACCAACCCCCACCAAATTAGACAACCTATTATATTGGTTGGTTTGGTCTGTGCTGTGTCGATTGTAAGCGTTTTGATACTCTTGTGATGCTGATTGCTGTCCGTAATTCATGAGGGCTTTTTGAGTTGCGCCACTCAGTAAGCCACCTTGAGCTGCCGCACCAGACTGTACAGCATTTAAACCTTCATTCAGACGAAATTGATAGCTCGGGTCGCTGTAGATGTCTTGACCTGAATATGTTTGATTAAAAAACCCATTTGGCCCCATCTGCCCCATGAGTTGATCAAGCGCAGTCGTGCCGGCTTGCATGTATGGCTTCTGATCAGCACGAACCTCATTAAACATGTCTTTTTGCATGTCTGACGCATATCGTGTTGCTTCAGCCTGCGTGTCTGCTGCCTGTGTTGCCGCCTTTGCTTGTTTTTTAGATGAGTTGTAGCCAAGTAAAGCGCTACCAACCCCTAAAGCTCCTGCTACCATGCCCATTTAAATCACCCTCATCATAACTTGTTCAATTTTTTTAAAGCCCTTGCGCCGCCAGAGCTTTGCTCGATCCGCATAATCTCTTACCGACATCACCCAGAGGTCTGCATATTTTTTTATGTAATTTTCACTGTAGTTAATGAGCAACATTGAGTGTTTTCGATACTCTTGATCCACAAAAATTACATCTGTTTGTGCCACCACCCTACCCTTGTGTCGTGGTGTGGCTGTAATAAACACCCAATGTAGCCCTATTGGCTTTTTGTTTTTACGCATAATTAAGCAGTGCATAACATCAGCGTCATCCATCATCCGATACAAGTCAGAATCGAGATCTAGTGGTAACCCAACCATTGCATTCTCACCAAGATCAAACGCCTGCTGACACATTGGCATAATTTCATCAATACAGTCAGCCCATTTTTCACGCTGAATCGTAATCATGGTGCATTCTCCAGTGCTGTAATGCGCGAATCAAGACTCAATAGTGTTGAGTTAATTGTCGATAAATTATTGTTAATAGTGCTGATCTGATTTTGAATTGAGCTTATTTGGTCAGATTGATTGCTAGAGCTATTTTGTAGATTTAGAATATTGGCATCCACACCCAATAAGCTTACATTGATTGCTGCGATTAATGTGTTGATGTCGCCAATATCACCACTGATCTGCAAAACCTCATCACCAACCTGATTAATCTCACCGCTCATTTTTTGCATTGAAAAAACAGCGTTTTCATTTGCAACCTTTGCTAGAGATTCAAAAAAACGCACCCAAACCGGGTGCATAAAACTATTCATGGAAATAGGTTGCTGAATGGGAACCTGTGTCACCTGTGGAACTTTAACTGCCATCATCTCACCTTTGCTGTTGCGCCCAAGATAATTAATCGACCTGCATCGGTCATACGGACACGAAATACGCGCCCAAACGACTGGCCAAGTCTGCGAAATATCACACGCTTTTCATACTCACCGATTGAACCTACATCATTGGTAAGTTCTTCGATCCGATCATTGGACCATGTTTTGCCGCGATCATCCGACCAGTCAAACATGATGGTTGGTTTGGTGTTAATGTCTTGACCTACTTGGCAGATCAACTCAACCTCATCAAATATCATGCGGGTTGAATGTGTGTTAATGCACGGCGTGGTTCGCTCTCGAATAATTACAGCGCCATCGTCTGTTTCCTCATCCGCATTCAAAACATAGATCAAAGGTTTTTCACGATCACCAACCAAATGCCGTCCTTTGAAATAACAGTGACAATAAGCACGATGATGCTCATGACTTGAGTTATCAGCGTTGTACCAGCTGCGCTCATGCCACATCCCTGTTGATGCGTCATAGCACCACGTTTTACGGTCAGTCGGGAATGAGATTACATAAAAAGCGTGGCCTTCACGCTGATACGAGAACGCATAGGCATCAGTTGTATTTTCATATCGGGCCAGTGCGGCTTCGATTGCGTGATTGCTGATACGTGTGGTTTGATAACCTTGTGTCATCACAATCTGATTTGAGCCGAAATCGGTTTGAGATAGCCAAATCAAGCTTGATCCAAATTCAACAATTGAATCTTTAGCCAAACAACCAGTCGGGATATAAGCCCCAGATTGACGCACAAAAGGCGCATCACTTGAGCCTGTACTCACCCATACTTCAGTTGTCTTTTCACCAATCAACCAAAGCAAGCCGTTATTTGAGATTACGCGAACAAGTTTGTCGGATTTACTTTCGGCAGTGGCATAACTCAATGCATCGGTTTCATGTGTGAGCAATCCAGACCATTGAATGCGTCCTGAATCTGGCTCAGTCCAAATAAAACGTGAATCAAGAAAAGTGACTGAAGATGCACCAAAGAAGCCATTACCATCTTCACTTTCACCATCATCAACTAATATCTCGGTTAGCGTGTCATCTTCAATATTATAGACATGCCCGGTAAATCCATATTCATCATTACCAGTCATGAATACTTCAAGACCATTGTCAGCAAATGTGACTTTATCAAGTCCGCGTAGGTATCCGATATCGCGCCATTCTTCATCTTGAATAACCACCAAGCGCATCGACACCACAACCAAAACACGGTCAGTTAGGGCGTAAATGCCACGTACTCTTGCATCATATTCCTGAGACTCGCCTGTGAACTCGAATAGACGGGTCAAGCCTTCAGTTGGTAGCAATGCAGATACTTGCGGCGCATTTTGACTCTCAACTGCCTGCGGATACAGGTTTAGTGTGCGCTGGCAATCAATGGACCAGTCTTTTAAGTGATACGACTGACCCACAAAAGGTAAATTAATAACAGCCATGTCGCACACCTACTGGCAGGTCATTCTGCACATAAAATGGCGTTGAGTTACTGCGCTTTAAAAGCGCAATAGCATTAGCCTGATTCTTTAAAAGCAGACCGCTTGGCTCTGTGCCAAACATTGGAGCAATTTCCAGAGCAAGGCTTAAAATCAAAGGTCGCTCATACTTGACCGGCACCTCTATTTCATCATGCGCCTCAAGTTCCGTTGGCAAAACGTGTGCCTGAATTTCCAGTTTTTTAGCATCTTCCAGTATCTGGAATTTCCAAAAAGGATTTTGCTCGGTATAAATAACAGGCTTGTATTCACCTGTATTATTCAGATCCCGAATCATCAGAATATCTTCATCATCGAGCTTTGCTATATCAGATAAAGACTGGATGATTTCACTGAGCGTATATGTTCCGGTGCCGGTTAAATCAATCGTGATCGGCTGCACTTTATAGACATACAGCCGATCTGTAGCCCACTGCGCAAGCAAGCCACGAAGCGCATCTACAGCGTCAGCAACTTCATTTGCATTGGCATTTTCACCTGCTGCAAGCACACCCAATTGTTTTAAAGCAAGGTTGATTAGTTTGCTGACGTTCATAGAGTTATCCTAATAATGCAATTAATTCTGCTTTTGAATCACGCGCTTTATATTCAATGCCCTTTTCATCAAGCAGTGCGCGTAACTGGTCAGCAGTCATTGAGTTGTAGTCACTAGACATTTCATTCGCTGTTGCTTGCTTCAGACGCTCAATTTCACTTTCTGCCGCAGCTAAACGCTCTGCAACTGCATCGAATTGCTCAGTAGTTACAAAACCTGTTGGTGCTTCACCTGGTGCAAGTTCTTCAATTTTTGGCTCTGGATCAGGGAGATCCGCATAATCTTGCAGGCCAATTTCACGGAATTGCTGTTCTTCTTCAGCAGAGTGAATAATGCGGCTTGAATAGCCTTCTTTGTCGCCCGAGTAGAGCATTTTTGGGTATTCAGTGTTTGACAATTTTCACTACTCCAAAAATGACAACGCCCCAATTAAGGGGCATGTGTTGTCATGGGTTTTTATTACTGAGTGATACGACAAGCATGAAGCGAGCGAACCACTTCAAAACCATACAGCACGTCGATACGAGTACGCTCAATATCGTTATTACCATCACCAAACGTCATCACACGAACCGAGATACCCGACGGTAAACGAGCCGTGTAACCTTCACATGAAGCAATCACTGGTAATGGGGCGAATGCAGCGGTGAAAGCATCTTTGTGGAACATTAAGTTCTGGAAGCCATTTACAGAAACCACAGTCACCACAGCACCAGACGCAGGTAATGCGCTTACAGTTTTAGCCGGAGCGGTCGCCTTTAAAGAAGGAGAAATTGCCACTTGAGTGCTTGTACCCACGGTTACAGTTTCACGTACTACGAATTGCTGAAGAACACCGAGGTCTTGGCCTGTAAGTGGATGCACTGCATTTACGCCAGCAATGGTAAAGACTGTGCCTTCGCTCATTGCTCCGCCAGTGCCTGCGGTCATTGCCAAAGTGTCGCCAGATTGGCTGGCACCTGCGATTGTGATTGTTGCAGCGGCACCGTTATTGTGAACAGGGATTGATTGGTGGTTGTACAGATCAGATCCGTATGCGGATGCAACATAGCCATTCAAATACGCCTTGCTTGATACTTGAGTTGGGTTGTACATGCGAGATACTTCGCCACTTAACGCAATATTTGCCTCATTTGAAAGCAGTGTGGAGCGCTCACCCTTTGGCACCAGATACTGGTTAAGTTTAGCCTGAGCAAGTGCTAGTGCGTTTGATGGGTTTGTACCACCCAAACTCATAGCCACTTGGTTTGGTACTTTCAGCAAACCTTTTTGAATCAAATCAGCCTCAACCACAGAAGATAAGGTCTGCATTTGAGGGCGTAAAATACGCTCCTTGAAATCAGTGATATCAAGCAGTTTTTCTTTAGCCCCAAATTCCAAAGCAACATGCTTTTGAGTGTCGAGCTTAAGGGTTACTGAATCTTCAATAACATCTGAAGCAACACCATTCACACCGCCAAATTTAGCACCATCAAAAACCTGACCTGCCGTCGGGATTTTAATTGTTACTTTATCGCCTTTTTTGTAGCCCTGCGTGTCTTTGCCAAATTCATCTTGGCGACCTTTGTTGATATTCGCAATAAACGGTGCTTCTTCTTCAAGCATTTTAGCCGCTTCGCGCGCAATCATTTGATGCGTTAAAACTTCATTAGTCATAAATTACTTACCTTTTCGCTTTTGGGTTTCTGCTCTGTACCACTCGTCATCACTCATGTTTTCAGGTGATCGAGTGACAGGCGCATTTGCTTGCACTGGTTTAATTGGTTTTGGGGCCTTACTAACAGATGGTGGGGCTTTGGTTTTTTTGCTTTCGATGATCTGGCCGATCTTCATTGCAGCCTGCACAGCATTCATCTGTGAAATAGCAATGTAGGTGTCTTCGTCATCGAGCAACTCTTTAGCAAGCTTGAGTGTTTCAGTAGCAGACAAGCCAAACTGGTCAAGTTGAATCGGAAGTTGCGGCAATGTTTCTGCTTTTTGGGCATACGCATTGAAATCAATCCCCTCTTCTTCCAGATCGGCAATTGCAGTCTCAAACTCAACCTGTTTCTGTTGAATAGATTTCTGTGATTCACGCTCATCCAGCTTTGCTAATACCCGCGCTTCAGCTTGATCAATGTGATATTGCTCAAGTGCCGCTTCGTATTCACCAAAATCTTCAAAGTCATCAATCACAGGGCGCTTGATTTCAGTTGCCTGCGTCTTGGTTTCATAAGCTGCAAGTTTTGCCGCTAATTCAGCCTTTTCACGTGCTAACTGCTCAATACGCTCTTGAGCGCGTGACTTTTTAGGTTTTTCAGGTTCAGGATCCTGCTTTTCAGGCTCTTGATTTTCTTCTTGAGCTTGTTCAGGTTCCTGTGTTTCGTCCTGACCCCATTCCTTAATCTCTTGACTTTCAGCACCTGTGTTTTCCGTTGCGGTGGTATCAACGATGTCTTGAGTTTCAGAATTGTCCACTGTCATTTAGATTCTCCATTGGTGACATAAAGCCACCATCTTCAGCCGATGCGCTTTCCCCGAACTGGCTAAGATCAGGAGCGAAGTTTTCAGGTTGAGCACTTTGTTCAGGCATTAAAAAACCCTGCTCAATGGCAGGGTCTTGGAATG
This sequence comes from Acinetobacter sp. YH12200, assembly GCF_013418175.1. Taxonomy (NCBI): domain Bacteria; kingdom Pseudomonadati; phylum Pseudomonadota; class Gammaproteobacteria; order Moraxellales; family Moraxellaceae; genus Acinetobacter; species Acinetobacter sp. YH12200. The sequence continues at coordinate 31,289 of NZ_VPCO01000009.1, read as the reverse complement.
TCTGTTGCGTCATATCAGGTGGCGGCTCAAGTCCATCAGACTGCGGTAAAATCGGTTGGCTTGGTGCGTAACTGTCTACACCCTCACCCTGTTGTAACCATTGTTCTGGCATGTACTGCATTGCATTTTGGATGCCGTTCATTTGCTGTTTAAGCAACTCAGCAACGCTACGCAACTCCTGAACATCAGAGCGACTTGATGCATTGATCTGTGCAACCTGAATGTCTTTTTGCGCCTGCAATTCAGCTTTAAAGACTTCAATATTGCGCTCTGCATTTTTGTCATTCAATTGCTGCTGCAGCATTTCAAGATCGGCTGTCATTTTCTGTACAAGCTGATCAAGTTGTGCAATTTGTGCTTTAGCTTGTTCAGGATCAATAGAGTCCTTGCCAAGCGCTTGAGGCGGCACAAGCATTTTCACGCGCTCCGCAATCTCTTTAGAGTTTAGAAGCGGTGAATTAATCACAATCAGATCAGCCACAATATTGAATAGCTCCGGATTACTTTGTACAAGCTGCATCATCAAGGCAAACGATTGTTCACGCTGAGTATTGAAGCTTGGGCCAGTATCCATACGAACATCGAAACGACCAGCAGACACATCATTTAAAATGCCATTGATTGCTCTTGTTTGTTCATCCTGTGTCTGTGGTTGAGCATTCAGTTTAACCAGCTCACTCTCGCCATCAGCACCAATAATTCGACGCACCATTTCCGTGTCATACAAGATTGGGAACAAGCCGATCAAAACACGCGCTGAATGACGAATCGTTTTATTGATATTGTCCTGAAAATGGAATTGAGCAGTATCTGATTGACGCTGCAGCAAACCAATCGCAACACCTGATTGCTGATTTACATCCTGCCCCATTTGAGGTGCATGCATATTCAAGATATCGGGAATTAGGCCTTTAGCTGACTCGGACGCATTCAAAATGCCAACCGGTGGAGCTGCTGCGCCTAATTTAGTTGGATATGGAATGACAGCACCATTATCGTCAGTTGCTTTAAATCGAAGATAAGCGGCTCCTGATGGGTTTTGCCACTCTTCAAAGCCAGCAATGCCGCGATCATCCACAATAGTCATTTCATCCTGATTCTTTTGCAGAATGTGTGCTTCAGTTGACTTCCAGTAGTTAAACAGTCGTTGAGCATCTTTTGCAAAGTGAACTAGTGAGAAGATATGGCGCTTGTTTTCAACCCAAGTTACTTCCCCATAAACCGGGAAGATTGGAATATATTCACCTGGGAACACACCTTTCTCTAAAACCTTGCAGCCGGTCAATTTAACCCACTTGATTTCAGTGCGAGTAGTTTCTCGTTCATTAATCACAATCTGGTCTAATTCATCCTCAGCCCACTGCTCAATCAATACAGATTTAAACTCAACCGATCCATCATCGAGCAGGCATAGCGTGTCTGCGACCTGATCTTTATAGAAGAATTCAGCAACACAAACAGTATTATCTGTTGAGTTATCCCAATCCTCCATATTTTCCATATCAAAATCAGTTACAGCATCCTCACCATAGTCTTTTTTGATCTGATCCTTATCAACCCACTCACATACCAGAGCTTTGGTCATGTCAGAGCCATCTAGCGCTTTAGAAAGCGGATCAATTAAGACAGCCTGTGGATTCTCGACGGGTTTGAATCGCGGCTCCTGATTGAATGACTTCTCATGAATATAATCGGTGGTAATACGATAAAAGCCGACTGCCGCATGCACCTGGTTGGCTGCTGCTGTATCGAGTGCATCTTCAAAGTTTGATGATTCCTCAACATCCTTGATTAGGCCTTCAAACACCTTAGCAATCTCAGGATCAGCACCACTATCAACAGGCACAACTTTCGCTTGTGGTCGGTTTTGACGCATGGTATTAATCTGCTGCTGCACATAAGCACGCACAAGGTTGATCTCTAGAGACGGTTTTCCTTGTTGTTTACGCTTCTCAAGTGCTGTGGATTCCCATTGAGCACCTTCAATCGTTACAAAGCGCTTATCTTCCAGTCCTTTCTCATAGATTGGATTCCAGTAATCTTGCGCAACATCACGAAACTTTATAGCTTCTTTAAGAATGCCTTGATCTTCTTTATCTTTTGCCATGTTATCCCATCCAAGATGATTGACGCATAGGCGGTGGCGGTGGCGCTGACTCGGTTGCCTTTGTCATTTTGTTAATGTTAATCGCACCCTCACCAAACGCATCCGAGCTATGTGAAGCCCAGTCATGCACCGGTGTAGCTTTAAATTGATCTAATTTGTCGTTGAACTCACGACGATAGTTCTGCAATGCTCGAATACCGTGTTTGCACTTTTCGGCATCAAACCAACAATTCTTTAAGAATTGGCGTGTCGCTTCGATACGATCTTCAACACCAAGCCTTGCGCCTTTTGTCATGCGATAACCGAGTGTTGCCATGGTTTGCTCACGGCTTACACCTGAACTCAAGTCACGCGCTGCAATGTCGTGCGGTGCAAAATGTTTCTCATAGCGATAACCAAACTTCTGGGCCTTCTCATCAAGAATTCGAGCGTAGTGTGCTAATGGCTCATTGTTCGCTTCGTAATGATCGATAGCTCGTTTTTCTTTGCCGTAGATCTGGAAGAACCAAATTGAAGTAGGATCAAGAATCCCCAAATCCCACGATGTATAGACTGGCAGATTTGGATCATGCGGAACTTTACAGATACGGTTTTCACGCTTGATTGCTTCAAACTCTGATTTGTAGATTGCACCATCTGCAATTTCTTTGGGTCTGCCAAGCCAGATATGTTCATACTGATCGTAGTCATCCCGCATCATCTGCTCAGCTTCCAAAATCATGTATTTCGGACATTCTTTGTTGTCTGTGTAGTTAATCTGCACAACAACAGTGTCATCACGATTTTTCACTACATATTCAGCATAAACCGCATCTGATGGTAGCTTTGGGTTTAGGCTCATAATAATCATTGGTTTTTCAGTACGAATGACTGTAGGCACCAAGATAGATAATGAAAACCCACTTACACTTTGAGCCTCTTCAATCCAAGTGATTGTTGCACCCTCAAACGACTTAATAGAGTCAACCGTGTGACTCAATAAACCTGAGAAAAATATCTCTGTGCCGTTGATGCCGCGAATCTCTGTATCAAGCACCCGATAAAATGCAGTCAATCCAAGCGCAACAATGCGATCCGACAGTAATTTATGTACTGATCGCTTGATTGAATCCTGAACCTCACGACAACAAAGAATGCGATGCTTTCGTCTTGCGCCCTCAATCAAGAGGAAGTCTGCTATTTCCCACGACTTACCACCGCCACGACCACCATGAAACACATAATTGAGCTTGTTTTGCTCCCAGTGCTTATAAAGTGGTTTGAATTTACTCGGTACTCGTTTCTCCATCATCTTCGAATACCACCTTTAAACTTAAATCAATTGGCCCACCATCTTTGCCGGATAGTTCTACAACCTGTTTATCAAAACCAAGTATCTTTGCTTTACCCATTGTTGCTGAAACCATTGCTGCTGGCTGTGGCTTAACTGGGTCTTTGGCTAACTGTCTAGCTTCTTCAAGCTCTGCAATTAAGTCATCTACAGTGATGTTGTGCCTCTCTCTATGGACCACTCTTAATTCTTCAATATATGCCGTAATTATGCCGTGATTTAATAATTCCTGTGCCTTACGACCAACTGTTTCACTCTTCATTCTTGAAGTATCGTAAGCCTGTCTATAAGCCTCAGAAGCATTACCTAATTCAATATAGAGTTGGCAAAACTTCTCCTGCTTAGGCTGTAGTCTTGCCATATCTTTACTCCATCACATATTTAAGATCATCAGGCGTATGTAGATAGCACCCATGCTTATTACAGAATGCATGAATGTCGTTTAGGTATTCAGTGAACTGTCCACCGTTGCATCCGTGGTACTAATCAATTCATTCAATCCATCTGCCACAGCCCGGTATTGTGGATGCTTCTGATCTCTTAAAACTCTGACCGCTGCAAATGTCTGTTTGTACTGCCCAACCTCATCACGATCATAGATACGCGCTAAGAATTGCTTCTTGAAATACAGATGCTCTGAATCTTTGTCTGTGCCTTGGCGCTTTGACCATTGAGACATCCACATCCAATAGAGCCGGTTCTGTGCTTTACTCCGATCCTCGGCTTTCTGATCTATGTGAACAACTAGCGGCTTTCCCTGATCTATAGCTTTTTGATGCCAGGCATTGAGGAAGCCAATCGTTTTAGTGATGTTGAGATGTGAGTTAATCATGAAAGATACTGGTCCAACCCTATCCATCAAAACACATCCTCATTTCTGCGCATCATCAACTCAGTCTTAACCAACCACTTCTCAAACATTACTTCACTCTCTGCCCGATTACCCAATTGAAAGGTATCGAACTGGAAATGGCAGGAATGACACAGGCAAACGGTTTTGCTGTCATCGGCCTTGATTCCGCGACCCTTACCATGCTTAGCACTATTTGAATGAGCAGCCTGACTATTGGGATTACCACAACGAATACATGGCAGCTTTCTGATTGCAGCTAATCGCTTTGCATCACGCATACAGCGCTTCACGTAAATTCTTAATACGTTCTTTCAGCTTAATCATGATGCCGTCAATTGCCAGCAGCTCATTTCGTGTCAATCCCGATCGACTGAGATTCTGATACTTAGACAGCTCAGCACTGCAAAATCCTAAGTCCTGTTTAGCTTGTACTTTGTCTGTCATGGGTACCACCAATAAGAAAAGAAAAACCCCTCAACATCTAGAATGCAAGGGGTTCTGTTTGCCGTAATACGTTCGGCGATTTAGAGAAATTACTTAATAACAGCGCGTCCAATAGCTTGATTGACAGATGGAAAATCATAAAAGCGATATGGCGCAAGAAGCAGAATAAACTTATGCACCAAGGTGGTCACACCTTCAACAAAAGCTAAAAATACAGGATTGTTTATGGCTTTATGAATATCTCTTGCCAAGACACCAATAATTTCAAAAAACGAATATTGCTCTAGGCTTGCCTGTACCGGGGCTGTGTTTGACATTGATAGCATCCTTTTGGGTTGATATAGATTAATTTATAACCCACCAAACCTAAGAAAACAAGTACCAGAAATAATCTAAGTTATTGATTAAATAACACAAAATAACACATGACAACACTTTTGGCGCTTATTCAACTTCTTTCAAACAATTCCGACACACCTTGATTTCTTCATCATCAATCGTGTAATCAATTTCAGTGGCACCATGTAGGCCGAATAAGCACATTAAGAGTTTTAGCATTTGTTTTTCCACCCGGACAATCAAGCAATCATGTCGCTAGAAATTTCATTTACTTTTACTTATAAAACATAAATTTAGAATATTTACTGCCGAAAATAATGTCGGTAAATTTGTCGAACTAAGCAAGATTTCTACCCGGTTAAGCAAGCAACGATCAAGCAAATACCAGTCCGATATCTGTAGTTTTAAAGGTATCGAATTCGAGAGGTTTAGAATCTGGCACGCCATGCAGGATTCGAACCCACAACCATTGGTATAGAAAACCCATGCTCTTTCCAGTTGAGCTAATGGCGCAAATAAAAACCAACTAAGAAGAAATTCTTCCTCGTTGGTTTAGTAGTGTGTGTGTAATGGCTCATAACTGACCGTGTTAATGGGTCGCCAATCCAAAGTAATACTCACCTTTTAAAACTAATAGGTGGCGGCACTAATTTAAAAACCACTAGAAATTAATGAAACCGCCATAATGCAAAAAGCCCACCTTTCGATGAGCTTTAATCGCTAGTGTACCTGACTACTCAAGCGCACTATACCTGAAATATGCCATATCGTGTGCGCACGGTCAATTGTTATTCAATCTAATTTCAGCCGCTTATCGTGGCCCACTAAATAAAACTTTCCGGCATAAACCATACTCTTGATTGATGTTCTTCCAAGCGTAAACTCACGCACCATTTGATCGAGTGACATCCCTCTCACATTCTTCTCAATGAACAACTGCACAGCCACTTTTGCCGAAGCACAAACCAAACTCGACTTATTAAAATCAACAATCAACTTCCGCACCTGCTCAGCTTCAAAGTCATTAATCTGGCAAATAACCTGATCCTTACGCGGTGCAGCCCCTTTATTGTTTTCAAGAATCAGCCAGTAAATCTGATTGACACCCAAGGAATCAGGGCTATTTCCTGACTTCATGCGTGAAATCTGGATGTATGCCCCATACTGCTTAAGCCACTCTTCAATACTAAAACGATCCCAATCCATCACTTCCGCCTTCACCATCGCATTCATCCCTATTCCCCTAAATTTCTCTGATCTCTAGACCGTGTACCGATTTCATTAAGTGTTTCTTTAAGCGATAAACTGGCAAACTCCGTGTCATCTTGCTTTTGACATCCTCAACAACCAGTTGCCCTTTTTCCTGATAAACAAAATCTGCGACATACTTCACTGCTGGCTTGCGTCTTGGCTCACCCTCAAACTTGACCGACTCAGCCAAAATGAAAGCCTTTTGTAGTTCCAGATCGTTGATTTCCCCTGCACGTTCTAACAGTGACAAATCCCGATAGCGCCTTGCTTCTTTCTGACTATCAAAAGTGATGCCGTTAAGCACCACCTTCTTGTTTTTGTATTTAGTCATTGGCACCCCACTATCGCCTGATTGATTGAGTCGCCAAATTTCAACGAAACAAACACAACTATCAAAAACAGGAAAAACCCAAAATCACCCAGCCTCATGACTCACCTCGCACCGCTTCACACGCCCTTTCCGCCAAAGTTGCATAACCGGCAATGTCGCGATAGTTGTCAAAATACTGAGGGTCACCATTCACAGCGCGGGCAATCTTGTTGCAAATCATAAAAAGACTGGTTTTCTGCTCTGCGTTTAAATGCTCGTAATTTGCGCCACATTCAACGATAGACATTAGCTGCTGCGTTGTACTAGCCACATCGGAATAATTGCCATAACGAGCGCCACGTTCGTTTAAAGTGTTATCTATTTCACTCATCGCTCAAACTCCTCATAATTCCTTTCATCTTTCTCTTTAAGCGCTTCCGGTTCTTGATGCACCCGAATCCATTCCGCCTGAAGCCTTTGCTTTTCTTCACCAGTGGCCTTGTTCATTCGATCCCGAAGATCAGTCAGATTGCATTTCATGCTGCTGCTCCTTGCAATTGCGCCTTAAACTCTTTGATTTTTTCCCACTGCTGATCTGGAATTGCTGTATTCCCTAATCCATAATTTGAAACCGTAGTGATGGACACACCTAAGAATCTGGCCAACGCTGAAACCCGTCCGTTCTTTTCGTCACTTCTTAAAAATTCCCGAAGTTCAATTGTTCTTGGATTGCTCTCAAGTTCAGCGCGGGTTTTTATTCGGGTTTTCTGCATGGCTTCGGCTGAACATGCTTTGCACTTGAATGAATTAATATCGTGAATGCGGAACGATGTTTCTCCATGATGCTTACACACCCCGATAAACGATTTAAGGTTTTGAGCTTGAGCCTCAAGCATTCGCTTTCTGTTTTCCGATGCCTCGCGTGGTTTCTTTGCAGTTAATTCACGCTTTCTCTTTTGCGAAGCCTTACTGCACGACACACATGCAGATACGTCGCGAGTCGCATAGATACGGAAAATCGTTTCTTTATTTTCCTTGTGACAAAACCCGATAAATTTACGATGGCCTTTTGCTAGAGCTGCATTTTTGGCCTCATGGTTTCTGATCCATATCTGGCGCTTTGGTGAAATTTCCCTTGCCACCACTTTGCTGCGGTTTATATGTGTGCCGTATTCAAAAGTCGGCAGGATTTCTTCAAGCAGTGCCAGGCGCTTTGCACTCAACGCCACACCACCAGCAGCCAGTTTGCTTATGATGTCCTTCTTAAATCCAAGCATTCTAGACATAGCCTGAATATCACCAAGCTGCGCCTTGCTTCTAAACTCAGCCAATAGCAACATTTGACGATTGATTCTTGCAGCACGATCCACCTGAACCTGAGTCTGACCCAGTGCTTTAAGTTCCGCCTTGATCGCTGCTTGTTCTTTTTTGGTTGCATCACGTTCAAGCTTGGCAATCGCACATTCGATCTTTCTAGCTTCCATTTCCTTCTGGCGCTTGATTCGTTCAGCTTCCTTCTGGCGCTTGATTCGTTCAGCTTCCTTCTGGCGCTTGATTACTGCTTTGGATTGACGCGCCTCCTGATTAATTCGTTCAAGCTTGGCATTGCGTTCAGCTTCAGGTTTTACAATCTGCTTTCGATCTAATGGAATGTTTCCATCCTTGAAATTGGTAAAGCCTAATGGCAGCTCAGTCACTTTGTTTTTTTCCAGCCACTCACCAATATCCCAATCCGAACGGTCTTTAATTTGAGTCGATACTTTTTCCGCTTCAAAAATCATGCTGCACCCCCGTCATAACAATCACACGGCATATCTGGAACAAAGTGGTCCATGAATGCATCTTGCTGCTGATGAATAGACTTCCAAGAGAAATTGCGACCAAGCCCGGCTATATCGGTCAGATCCGCCTGCTCTTCCATTTTTAAAGCTTTAGCCAGTAACTCCGGCTGATACTTCTCGAGCCACTTAATTTCACTTACTCGTGAATTTGGGCAGAAGTAGCAAGATGATTTGCCCGGCAAAACCAATCCAGCCTCCCTGATAGCCTCGACACATTCATCGCGCCCCATATCCCAATCAATCAGCGGATAGATCCGAGTGAATTTATCTTCGTATTTGCGACTTGCACGATGTGGCTCATCAGCGTCATACCCAATTAGCTTCACCAATCGCCCCCCTACAATCACACTGTTATTCACCAGCTTGTCTTGTGGCTGAATCTTGAATCGCTGACTGCATGACTTAACACCGTAAGCAATACTCGGAAGGGCTTTCCGATCAAAGCAATCTTGCTCCAGTGTTTTGTTTGGTGCTTTCACCACTTGGATTGCCGGATAGCCTCTCGACATAAGCCACTCTGAGAAATACTCAACATATTCATAGGTGTGGGGTTTCTCAGCACCAGTGTCAGCAAACAAGATCATGTCGATACGAATGCCGCGCTTTACGCACTCGATCAGTAGCGCAGTTGAGTTGGTGCCACCGCCATAGCTACTGATTACAAAATCAGAAACCAGAGTTGGGATTTCTACAGCTTGAATTTTGGTTAATGCATTCACACCCCACCCCCTACTTGCTCTTGAGCTACACTTGCAAAACGGCATACATCCAATTGATCCTGAACCAACACAATCCCCTTCTTGCCATGTCGGTTTTTGGTCACTAACACCTCAGTCACACCAGTGGGCATTAAGTCCTCTGATTGCAGCTTTGGATGTAATAAAACGATCTGGTCTGCATCCTGCTCAATCTGACCTGATTCTTTAATGTCCGAACTCTTTGGGCGTGAGCCTTTATCTGCATCACGGTTTAACTGAACCAGTGCGATAACAGGACATTCAAATTCCTTCGCCATCGACTTGAGTTCACGGCTGATTGATGCCACCTCTTGAATGCGGTCCCTTTGGCTCGGATTGCGAAGTAACTGCAAGTAGTCAATAACGATGCACCCAAGTCCTATCTTCTTGTAGCGGCGCTCTGCTTTGCGTACATAGGTACGAACTTCGCTTAATGTCGGCTTTTGCTTTGGTTCGATCCAGATTGGCAATTTTGCATAGGTAGCTTGGGCATTGGTGAAGTCCTGCATCACACCTGACGACATACGAGCGTTATGTAATTCGTCATAAGGGATCAGACTCAAGGCGCTAATCATGCGATTGGCTAAAGTCTCTTTATCCATCTCAGCCGACACAAACAGCACACCCTTGTTTTTGATTGCAGTATCCAGTGCCAGCATTTGCGCTAAAGTCGATTTGCCCGAACCCGGTCTGCCACCAACGACACACAAATGACCTTTTTGTACTGTGCCGATCAGGTTGTCCAAAGTAGGCAGATTAAACCTCACACCTGACGGCTTGCCTGCTGCCAGTGCTTCAGCCTTCTCGATCATCTTCTGCAAGGCGCTTTCAATGGAGTCTTCAAAGCTTGAGCCTAAGTTGTTCTGGTCCTGATTGTCTGATCCACTGAATAAGCCCTCTGCTTCAGCAAACACATCATCCAGATTCAGGTCATGTGCAATCATGGCAATCTTCTTGCCAATTTCCTCAACCTTGCGGTGTGATTTCAGTTTGTTGAGTTCAGAAACATAGCTACCCAAGTTATAAAAACTTGATGGTGATTCAGACATGATCGTCATCAGGTAGTCGGTTGCATCAACCAGCGATTTGCTTTGATTGAGTTTCTGCTCAACCAGTACAACGTCATAAGGTCTTCCAGAATCAACCAATTCGGAAATAGCTTTGAAAACCTCTTGATGCTTTGTTGAGAAGAAGCAGTCTTGCGTTAAATCCCCTGCAACAGTTTCATAAGAGTTTTGAACTGTCATCAATGCAGCAAGTACACATTGCTCGATTGCGATGTTGTGAATATCAGACATTACCAAGCTCCTTTTACTGTTTTAAGGTTTTGAGGGATTGGTGCCGCTTGACTAAATACTGGTTGTTGAGTTGTCCAGTAATCGTTCTCCCAATTCTTTTGATTTAGCCAGGTAGTCGGTGCTGGAATAAATTCACCATCCTGTTTAATCCAAGATTGATCTTGTTTTTGAGCATTTAGAATTTTGATCAATGTTTCAGTAGTCACAACTGATTTGTATTTCTCAAAAGTTTTAAATGTTCCCGACTTGTCTGATTTACGCTTACAACGTGGATATGCTTCCCAAAACTTTTCAAAGTCTTCTGAGTACACCCCTTGTTTTTGATTAGTTGTTTTTATAGTTGTTTTTGTGTGTGGAAATTTTCCACTAGTAACTGGTGGAATTTCTCCACTAGTATGGTGTAAATTTTCCACTAGTGGAGATTCTACTAGTGTAGAAAATACACCATCATTTAGAGCATAAGATTTAGCTGCTTTGGCATTCTTTTGCGCATACTCTTTCACAAAACCGAACTCGATTAGCTCATTAATCGCCTTGATTACAGTTTTTCTTGATAGACCAGTGATTGCCTCAAACTGAGTTAATGAGATGGCATCCTTGTTCTTTTGCCAGCCACGAGTCTTGCGAACAATTACAATGTATAGGAGGTTTGCTGTAGGGCTGAGCTTCTTCATTGCTTCATCAACAAAAGCATTCGGCAGCTGGAAGCTGTTAGGGATAAAATTACTCACAATCTCCCCCTTGTTTGAATTCTTCGTATTCATCCTGCACTTCTTCAATGTGAAACATATCCAGATCAGCGTCATAGAGATCGGCAACTGGGCAATAGCGAGAGGTGAAGTTCGGATTTTCACGCTCGTACTGGTCAACGAATTGGCGGGTTAAGTGGTTCATACAACGCCCCGCAAATTAAACTTAGCCAACTCCCCAGCAATCCATTCAATACCCTTTGGGGTAAATAAGGCGTGGTTAAACGCATGACCAAATTCACTTACACCTGTTTTCACATGGAAGCGCTTTGCATCCACATGGTTTTGGTATGCAGTCCACTCACCATTGAGTAAATACATGATTTTGTTTTCAACCAAAAAACTGCGGAAGGTGTTTTCTTTGACTTGCAGTAGCTTTGCAACTTGGCGGAATGTTTTGTTTCCATTGCCAGCAACGTATTTGTCCACGAATGCGACTTTTGGAGCTTGGATTTCTAATTGCTGCTGAAGAACCAATTTCTGCTGCTCAGACTCAAGAGCCATTTGCAGGATTTCCATTTTTGATAGTTCGCGGTTTTCTAGTTCCTTCCAGCGCTTAATAACTCGATTGCGCAAAACAATGTTGTAACCAGTAACCAATGTCATTGTTAATTCTTCATCTAACAAATATTCGGTTTGCTGGCGGTTCATTGAGTCAAAATAGATATGTCCAAATTTGGACGCATCTAAATTGAGAGAAGTAAACATATTTTCACAGTCGCGCTTTACATGCTGCGGCTGCTTCTCGCAAAGCTCCGCAATTACGCGAGTCGACATAGTTTTTTGGTTTTCACCAAATTGTGCTAACATATTCATTGTTCATTTCCCTCTAGGTTTTGAATATCAAGCTCAGTAGTTCGCGCTACTGGGCTTTCTTTTTGGTGTGCCAAAGTGTTCCAATGTTTACTGGCTCTCTCCTTTGCTTTGCGTGTACGTTCGTACTTAGCATCAGCAATAAGTAGAGCTTCAGCTATGGCATTACGCATCCAGTCAACATCGCTAATACCTTCTGCTTCTGCATATACAGAAACAGCGTCAAGCATCGCATCCATAAATTTGATGGTTTTAGGCGCGATCAATTTCCCGCCCAAATACCCTTTTTCGATTGCTTCTTGCATGTCATCCACTCCCATTACGCAGCACCCTTGTTACGAACCACGCTTGAAATATTTGGATTTAAGAAGATGTGCGGATACTGGAGTTTTACTTCAGCCGGGATTCCTCTTGTCATCCAGTTTTGAACACGCTGTTTGCTTTTCAACCCAAGCATTTCAGCGACCTTTGTTGACCCACCAAGAGCAACAATGATGTCTTTATCACTATTGATAGACATTTCACTCTCCACTAAACATTTGTGTATTTGATAGTAAACGCTGTGTTTACTAATGTCAAATCATTTGTTTAACACAATTTGTTTACTGCTGAGATAATAAAACCAAGAATAAAAGGGGTTTGTTATGCACGAATCATTTAAAAGACTGCTTGAGGCGAGCAACAATTTAAGCCAGGAAGAAATCGCAAGACGTATTGATGAATCACCACAAACGCTGACCAATTGGAAGAAGCGTGGTGTATCAAAAGCTGGGGCTTTAAAAGCTGCTGCTGAGTTTGGTTGTTCTGCAAATTGGATTTTGAGCGGGGCTGATAGTGGCCCTGGTGGTGATGCTTCCCGCGTCATTGGTTGGGATAGCTCAACTCCACTTGATAGTGATGAGGTCGAGGTGCCGTTTTATAAAGACGTTTTGGTATCGTGTGGCTCTGGATCGCTTACTGAAATAATAAATACAGAATCAAGAAGGATAAGACTAAGTTCTTCAACATTAAGGCGTTATGGGGTTGATCCATCAAACGCGCTTGCATTGACGGCATTTGGTAACTCAATGTCACCAGTCATTAATGATGGCGCAACGGTTTATGTTGATACCGGAAGGACAAATATTATTGATGGGAAAATATACGCTATATGCCATGGCGGATTATTTAAGTTTAAGTACCTATATAGAATGCCGAAAGGAGGCATAAGAGTTGTTAGTGCTAACAGTGACGAATACAAAGAAGAAGTGCTGGCACAGCAAGATATTATTGATCAGGAGTTTGAAGTTGTTGCTTATGCCTTTAACGTGCAAAACTCGCTCCCATAACAAGTAAACAAAATGAAACCTTATGGCCGCTTATGCGGTCTTTTTTTATGTCTATATAAAACAGTTGTTTATAAAGTAAATACACATTTGTTTATTATAAGTGTTGACTACAGTACACACTATGTTTACTATGACTCTCGTAAACACAAAAAAGCCCTTCCGACTACGACATCCAAAGGGCTTCTACACAACGAGGTCATTATGACAACTAAATCCAATATTCTCAAGTCTGCATTCATTGCAGCATCTATCAGCGCGGGGATAGCAGTAGCTTACGCTTTCCAGCCTGCCAAAGTTGCTGATGATAATCCTCAAGTGGTTATCACCGCTCAAAAATATGAAGTGCTTAAGCGTACTTGCAATGAAACCTGTTTGGCTACCGTCAAAGCTGACGATTACAGCATTTATGTTGAGTATGCCCTTGACGATGCTTCAGTCGAGTTTCTGGACATTCTAAACGTGGTGCATTTTGACAAGACTGTTAATGCCTATGTTGATCGTTATGAGATTGAAAAGATTAATGCTGCGATTGCTGGGGGTGCTAAATGACAGACCTTCATGATCAATTCGCCATGGCTGCGATGCCAGCCCTAATAATGATGGGTCGCACTGAAGAAAAAGTGGCTGAACTAGCTTACAAGCAAGCTGATGCAATGCTTGCTGAGCGTGAAAAAAACAATACTCCATCAGTGCGAGAACAAGAAGTCCAAGAGAAAATGAAAGGCAGTCAAGTAATACGCCGCAAAGAGGTTGAGAGATTAACTGGCTTGGGCGCTTCATCCATTTACGCACTAATGGAAAAAGGCGAGTTTCCAAGACCTTTACAAATATCCGAGCGCACTGTTGCATGGCGTTTGGTTGAGATTGAGGCATGGCTTGCGGGCTTAACCAAGAAACAAGGAACCAAAAGCAATTCTGCTGGGGGTGCTAAATGAACACTTACGCTCAATTCTGTGGATGTGGTGCGGCAATGCGACCTATTCATCACATCGGAAACCAGTCTTTATTCCTGTGCCGTGATGGTCATAGCACCCGAGTAACTGACTGCAAAGTGAATGAAGATTTCACCCGTGATTTGTACTTTTCAGACCTGCCAAGCTTCAAGGTTGATTCTGATCTTTCGATTGAAGATAACGTGCTGACGTTTGGTTTGTATCGTCAGATTGGTGAAAACCTGTATGCAACGGCTGATTGTTCAATGCCTGTATTGCCTCACACGATGACTGAAATGCGTAGCTCGAATGGGGATATGCGATATGCAGAGCCAGTGGATATTGATTCTTGGTTAGTCGTGAAAGATACGCCTGTGACTTTACTGAATGTTTGGAATTTTGAAGCTGAGGAAGGTCAGACATTTACGCTTAACGATGAGCAAATTAAAGAATTACAGCGTCTTGTGAATGAGTACGCGGAACAACTATTTGAAGAGGTGGTTTGAGATGAATGCACCAGTGAAAAGCAATCCATTTGCGGTATCGGCACCCCAGTCGCAAGCTATGGCAACTGTTCAGTCCGACAGTCAGCGTGCTGTAGCAGAAGTTCAGGCAGCCCTAGTTATTGCTAAACAGTTTCCTCGCAACATGAATGAAGCGTATGACCGCATTATGAATGCTTGTCAACGCCCAAGTTTGGCTCAGTCATCTGTTTATTCATATGCAAAAGGTGGCACATCAATTACAGGTCCATCAATTCGACTTGCTGAAGCATTGGCGCAAAACTGGGGAAATATTCAATTCGGTATTCGTGAATTATCCTCTGAAAATGGCGAATCCACAGTTGAAGCCTTTGCTTGGGATGTTGAAACAAATACTCGTCAAACTAAAGTTTTCCAGGTTCGTCATTGGCGGCATACACGTCAAGGTGGCTATGCTTTAACAGATCCACGCGATATTTATGAGCTTGTTGCGAATAACGGTGCCCGTCGTCTGCGCGCCTGCATCCTTGGTGTAATCCCGGGTGATGTAATTGATGCTGCTGTGGCTGAGTGTGAGCGAACTATTCAAGCCTCTGCGGATACTTCGCCAGAAGGTGTGCAGAAGCTTCTTAAGTCATTTGAAAAATGTGGAGTGACTAAAGAAGCTGTAGAGAAGCGGATTCAATGCCGTATTGAGGCCATTTCCCCTGCTCAAGTTATTTCGCTGATCAAGATTGGCACCAGTATTAAAGATGGTATGAGTTCACCTCAAGACTGGTTTGATATTGTTCCCGAAAAATCAGTTCAGGAGGCACCTAAACCATCCCTGTCTGATGATGAATTTAATGCAGCACTTGAACAGTTGAATGCCGGCGCGATTGATAAGGCCTACATCCTTGATGGATACGCTTTGACAGAGGCTCAACGTCAAGCTGTGGAGGTGCTGCCATGAAGTTATTCCGCTGCTCTTCCCTTCACAAGCTTATTGGTGATGCTCAAAGCATTGCCAGTGAGCTAAGAAATGATGAAATCAATGCGCTTATTCGCAAGAAAAAACGTACTGATGATGAAGATGCTTTGATTCAAAAGTTAAAAAACAAGTCGCTTTCCGGTACAGCGATTAATGAAATTCGAAAAATCGCAAAAGAGGATTTAACTGATACCCGGAAATTCAAGGGGAATGTTGCTACCAGGAAGGGAAATCTTCTTGAAGAAATGGCTATTGAATTGTCAGGCAAGATGCGTTTTCGCAAGTTTGAAAAGCATGTCGGTCGAATGAACAACCATTTGATCACTGGTGAGTGTGATGTCTTGGACAAAAGCAATCGAATGATTCTGGATACCAAGTGTTCACAAGATATTGATACACATCCATGGTTTGCAGATGAGGCTTTAGAGAAGGTCAAAGATGCAGGCTATGACATTCAAATGCAGGGCTATATGTGGCTTTACGACTGTGATGTGGCGAATGTGGATTTCTGGTTGCTACCCACCCCGTCTGAACTTCTTAGTGGTTGGGATGATCTTGAATATTTAATTGATTCGGTTGAAAAAATTGATATTCGTGAGCGCCTGACAACCGTAGTGATCGAGCGTGATGAGTCAATCATCCAGAAGATCAAAGACAAGATTCCCCACTGTCAGGAGTATTACGCAAGGCTTATGGCTGAACGTAGCAAGGGAGTGAAAGCAGCATGAAAATTAAAGAAGGTGGCGTGATGGAAGATAACAAACTAGAGCCAATGGAAATTGTTCGCAGTGAAATGGGCACCTGGACACATCCGGTTTATTCGAAATACATGAATGAGCACCTGGAAAATGAAGAATATGTAAGTCGTGAAGAGTGGGAGAAGTTCAGAAACCACTTTGGTGTAGACATTGTGATGTTCTGGATGGAGAGCCTTGTTAATTCTGATGATTGGGAAATCATGATGGATGATTGTGATATCACCAAGTGGGACCCGATTGCACCAAACGGCTTTTTCTTAATTGATATCAATTTTAGTGAAGATGATGCCTATGCCATTTTCGCTCGAAACAAGTATGAAAGCGAGGTGGCGTGATGGATATTCAGGAAATTCAAGAAAAATTTGAAGATTTACTTTTGGCAAACCCTGACTTTGATGAAAGCCTTTTGGAAAAAGATGAAGAAAGTTGTTATTCGGATTCTGATATTCAGCATATGTACAGCATTTTTGAAGCTGGTACGGAAGTTGGTGAGCAATGGAAAGCAGCCAAAGCCCAAGCGGTGCCGGAATGGATTTCAACTTCCGAGCGCATGCCAGAAGAAGGTGAAGAAGTTTTGGTGCATAACCTTGGACAAGTTCGACAAGTAACACGTGATTCAAAATGGGCTGGCGGCTTTAAAGAGAGAAATTGCTACGGATGGCAGGCGGCTTACAGTCAATCACACTGGATGCCAAAGAGTATTGAATTGCCTGAACAGTACCATTTTTATTACGAGAATGATGCAAAACAAAAAGCCATGATCGAAGCACAGGAGCCAGTCAATGACTAACATCTACAAAATTGAGTCGATTGGCGACTTCTTGAAAATCCCATCTGACCGCATTCATGTTTGCTTGCAGGAAATGGCTGATCACATGGCTGAATTTAAGGCTGGACTGGAAGCCTTAGGCATAGAGCCAACGGGTGCTGAAATTAAAACTTTCACCTGGGAGGATGATGGAAAAAATGATCTAAACATCACCCTTAATTGCGTTGATGGTAGATCGGCTACCGTGAAAATTATTCGTGGAGAGCCAGCCAATGACTGAAATTCAATTAACCAACGTGCAGTTCGCCCAGCTTCAGATCGACAACCTTGTGGCTAAAGACAAGCCATACAACGAAACATGGTCTGCCGGTGATGTTGGCTCATTCAATGCGATTTTAAACGCGGTGGATTTTGATAATGAGTTTACTTTCAATATGCGCGGCTGGTCACGTCAACGAGTTAAAAGTGGTACTGGTGGGATTATCACTGTTGATGAGAGTAATGCAGATAAGTTGTATCACCTGTTCACCTGCTATTTGAGCAAGTTGCCGAGTGGTGTGGTGTTGGCTTTGGGAGAGGTGTCTTGAATGCAAAAATTTTAGATCCTTGTTGCGGCTCCCGGATGATGCACTTTGATCGTCAAAACCCGAATGTAGTTTACGGTGATATTCGATCTGAAAGTCACATCCTTTGTGATGGTCGCAGCCTTGAAGTGGCGCCAGATCTTGAAATGGATTTCCGCAACATGCCGTTTGATGATGGCCAATTTAATTTAGTGGTCTTTGATCCGCCGCATCTGGTTCGTGCTGGCAAACAAAGCTGGTTGGCTCTTAAGTATGGAAAGCTGAATGAAGCTTGGCAGGAGGATATTCGGAAAGGCTTTTCAGAGTGCTTTCGTGTGTTGGCCACCGGTGGAGTTTTAATTTTTAAGTGGAATGAAACTCAAATTAAAGTCAGTGAAATTTTAGAGCTGACTAATCATAAACCAGTGTTTGGCCACATTAGTGGAAAACGAGCAAATACGCATTGGATTACTTTTATGAAGATGTCGGATGTGGAAGCAGGTAAAAGATTGGAGGTGAATCAATGACAGCAATGGCAAATATGGGTAACTTTATTGTTGCCCTGCCACCTTCAGACATTTGGTTGACAGATGATCAGGCGGCAGAATTTTTAGGATATGGTGGTGTGCATTTCAAATCATCCATTATTTGCTTAAAAGGTTTTCCAAAACCAAGATACATTACAGAAACCACAAAAGGTCGAAGATGGAATTTAAAAAAATTATCTGACTGGCTAGAAAGTAGGCCGGAAGATTTGAAAAAAGCAGTAGGCAGACCCCGCAAAATATAGCGGGGTTTTTCTTGATTAAAATATGGATTACGCCAGAATTACGCCAAAGGTATTATAAGTTATTGATATTATAGGTAGTAGTGGTGCGCTCAGCGGGACTCGAACCCACGCCACAGGCTTCGGAGACCTGTACTCTATCCAGTTGAGCTATGAGCGCGCGATGCACATCATAACAAAAAAAATCATAAGGTAAAGCAACTATCTATAACTTCGTCATTTTATGCTTAGACTTTATACAATGTTCCAAAACAGCAACACAGAATTCCATGTGAATCACTTGGCTTATTTTCCAAGATCACTCACAATATCTCAACTTTTCACCATTTGAGATATTCATGACTGATGCACTGATCTTAAGAGATGTGTCAAAGACCTATCGCAATGGCTTTCAGGCATTAAAAGGAATCAACTTAAATGTACCAGAAGGTGAGTTTTATGCACTTCTGGGGCCAAATGGCGCCGGAAAATCCACCACCATCGGTATTATCAGTTCATTAACAAAAAAAACCGCCGGCATAGTCGAAATTTTCGGTCACAACCTGGATACCCACCCCTCCCAAGCCAAACAGTGTTTAGGTGTGGTTCCTCAGGAATTTAACTTCGCCCAGTTTGAAAAAACTTTCGACATTCTGGTGACGCAAGCCGGCTATTACGGTATTCCTAAAAAAATTGCACAGCAACGGGCTGAACTCTATCTGACCAAGCTGGGCCTATGGGAAAAACGTGCAACGCAGGCGCGTATGCTGTCGGGCGGTATGAAACGTCGCTTGATGATTGCACGTGCCATGATGCATGAACCGAAACTTTTGATTCTGGATGAGCCAACTGCGGGTGTCGACATCGAATTACGTCGTTCAATGTGGGAGTTTTTGAACGAGATGAATGAGCAAGGGACATCCATCATTCTCACCACCCACTATTTAGAAGAAGCCGAAATGCTGTGTCGCCGCATTGCGATTATCGATCGTGGTGTGATTAAAGAAGACACCAGCATGAAGAGCTTCCTAAGTCAGCTGAATGAAGAATCCTTTATTTTTGATCTTGCAGCACCGATTGAACCTTTGCATCTGGAGATTATCGGGGTACGTTTTAATTTAATCGACCCGATGACCTTAGAAATTACCATGGACAAGGCACATAGCATGAATGATCTGTTCCAGCTATTGGAATCACAGAATATTCAGGTACGCAGTATGCGTAACAAATCCAATCGTCTGGAAGAGCTTTTTGTCAAAATGGTCGAAAAAAATCTGGATGGAGCTGCGCAATGAACATTAATCAACTCAGCGTAGCTTTATATACCATTGTATATAAAGAAGTCCGCCGTTTTATGCGGATCTGGCCGCAAACCTTGTTACCACCTGCCATCACCATGAGCTTGTATTTCGTGATTTTCGGCAATTTGATCGGTTCGCGGATTGGAGACATGGGCGGCTATAGCTATATGGAGTTCATTGTGCCCGGTCTGATCATGATGGCCGTGATTACCAACAGCTATGCCAACGTCTCTTCCAGTTTTTTCAGTTCAAAATTTCAAAAGAGTATTGAAGAGCTGGTCATGAGTCCAGTACCGATGCATGCCATTCTTTGGGGACATGTGCTGGGCGGTGTGATTCGTGGAGTACTGGTGGCGATTATTGTTAGTGCCGTGAGTTTGTTTTTTGCGGATCTATACATTACCAACTGGTTTGTGACGATTTATACCGTATTGATTACCTCCCTGCTGTTTTCTCTGGGTGGTTTTATCAATGCCGTCTATGCCAAATCTTTTGATGATATTTCGATTATCCCGACCTTTGTTTTAACGCCACTGACTTATTTAGGCGGTGTGTTTTATGCAATTTCTGCCTTAAGTCCATTCTGGCAAAATTTATCTTTGATCAACCCTGTGGTGTATATGGTCAATGCCTTCCGCTATGGCATTTTAGGACATAGCGATGTCAATGTAACTGTTTCACTTGCAGTGGTCACCTTATGTTGCGGCCTGCTCTATGCATTGGCCTATCATTTACTCTCCCGTGGTTCAGGAATGCGTGAATAATGAGTGTAGAACAATCTCTTCTTGGTAAAGACACCAATTACCCGACAGAATATCAGCCGGATGTTCTGTTTCCGATTTCGCGCGCACCTGCTCGTGAACAATACGCGCATGTCGACGCGATTCAGCAAGGCACCGACTGGTGGCATGTTTTTGAAATTTCCTGGTTAAATTCAGCCGGTGTGCCGCAAGTCGCAATTGGACGGATCAGCCTGCCTGCTTCTTCGCCGAATCTGATTGAATCCAAATCACTCAAGCTTTACTTTAATAGTTTGAATTTTGCCAAATTTGAATCTCAAGCTGACTTTATCACCACGGTGGAAAAAGATTTATCTGCTGCGGCTGGCGCAGAGATTACGTTAGATTTATTTCAGGTTGATGACTTGGAAGTTGCCCAACCTGAAGGCATCTGCATTGATGAACTAATTCCGGAACGTCTGGAAAATCATCCTGATGCGAGTCTTTTGGCTCTGGATGCGAACCATACCGAAGAAGTTGAAATCCAGCTGTATTCACATTTATTAAGAAGTAACTGCCCAGTCACTGGACAACCGGATTGGGGTACAGTATTTATACGCTATCAGGGCAAAAAACCTTGTTATAAGAGTATTTTGGCTTATATTATTTCTTATCGTCAGCATAACGGTTTTCACGAACAATGCGTGGAGCAGATGTTTGCCGATCTCTGGCAACAACTGAAACCGGAAAAGCTGATGGTCTACGCAACCTATACACGCCGTGGTGGATTGGATATCAACCCTTGCCGTGTATCGGATTTAACATGGATGCCTCGCCCTATTCGATTAGCGCGACAATAAAAACATTGAGGTTTAACAATGCCATTTTTTGGTTTTATTCCTTCTGCAGAGCTTTTAAATACAATTCAGACTGCACAACAAAATAAAAATTCAAATGAGCCGCTTTACCCACTCCGTGATAAAACCGCATTGATGATTAATGATGAAATTATTGATGCGATTCTCACGGAACTGGTGCGTCGTTTTCCTGCAAGTGATAAGCGCGATACTGCGGAAAAACTGGCGGGCTATATCAAGTCAACTGTGGCGGTATTGCTGAAACAGTTATTGAGTAAAGCGCCGAATGATGTGGTGAAGCAATCTATTGCTTTCTCTGAACGCAGTCTGTTTAAAGACCCTGAAGGACAGATCCGTATTGGTGAGTCGCTGGATGCCAATCTGGTGACCAATTTAAAACATCATTATGCGGAACTAAAAGCCGGTCAGAGTATCGACAAACAAACGTTTAGCAATCTATATAAGCAGTTTGGTGAAGCGACGGTACGTCACTTTATGGTCGATTTTAATAAGACCTTGGATCTTGGCATGATCAAACGCAAGGCAGCAGATATTGGTGCTTCTGCTGTGATTAAGGCCATCAATATGGCTGCAGATAAAATCATTCTCAATCTGAACAAGGATGAGCTTCGCGCCATGGCTGAATATCATGACACCTTGTTCTATACAGAATAGGTTTGCATAGAATCATCTAAGAGTGATTTTTTGAAATTAGCCTGACTTCGGTCAGGCTTTTTTATGTTCAATGAAATAGCTTGTTACAGATAAGCAGCTCCACAAGGCAAACTGACGCAAAAATAACCAGTCTTTCACTATTTTTGTATATGCATCTAGGTCTCTTAATCATCCGAATGTTATCTTTAATCTGGTTTTTACAGCCTCATGATTGAAAAAATTTCTCAATCTTTTTCATGGCATGATTCAAATAACATTGCCCGCAACTTATCAAAAATTGGAAATCGTACCAAGATGTTGAAATCGAATTTTTATAAAAAATTTAAACAGCTTTCAATCGTATTAACCTCATTCGGTCTCAGCAGTTTCAGTCTGGCCAACGATTTCCAATCTCATCCCTCTTATGCCAGTTTTAAACAGACTGCCATGCAAAATTATGGACTGAGTGCCCAGCAAGTCGATTCAGCCATGAACGGGGCGCGTAACCTGCCCAATATCATCAATATTATGAATCGTCCAGGTGAAAGCAAGCCTTGGTATTCTTATAAAACCAACTTTCTGGCTGAGTCGACCATTCAACGCGGTGTGCGCTTTAAACAGCAATATGCGGAAACGCTGAATCGCGCTGAACAGCAGTTTGGTGTACCACAGTCAATCATTCTCGGGATTTTAGGGGTAGAAACCGGCTTTGGTACCAATAAGGGTTCTTTTGTCACCCGTGATGCGCTGGCCACCTTAGGTTTTGGTTATGAGCGTCGTGCCCAGTATTTTCAAGATGAACTGGCGGCATTAATTGCCTGGTCTTATAAAGATGGCGTTTCAGCTTCTTCTATCGTCGGCTCTTATGCAGGTGCGGTCGGTTATCCACAATTCATGCCAAGTAATATTCCAAAATTCGGCGTGGACTACGATGGTAACGGACATATTGACCTGCGTAATTCAGCAGTAGATGCGATTGGCTCGATTGCCAACTATTTAGCCCAGCATGGCTGGCAGCGTAATCAACCGATTGCTTTTCCGGCCCGTTATAGTGGCTCGAACCCGGATGCGGTAATTGCCAAAGATCTGACTCAACCTAGCCCATATGGTGTGTTAAAAACACAAGGGATTAGCCCAATGAATCCTATTGTTCAAATTGACGATCTAGACTTGGTCAATGTAATTCAATTACAAGAAAATTATGGGCATATTTACTATATTACTTATCCAAATTTTCAAGTGATTACTACTTATAATCGCAGCCGAATGTATGCCACTGCATTGTGGTTATTAGGTACAGAAATTACTAGCCGTTAACATGAGAATTTAATACAAATTATTAAAGTCAACATTTTTATGAGTGATTATGAGCAAATATTGATCAACTTTAATATCATGTTACAATATTGAGCATATTTTAATCAATCATTGTTTATTTTAAGTTCTTTTTTAAACTATTTTAATTAAACACTAGACAGGATATTGCAGGCATGAATATTATCCATTTCGTTAAATGTAGTTGCATAAGTTAAATATCAGGCGTGTTTACATGGTTTTTCAGTTACTTATGAACAAATCCATGCGATATGCTGTTAGGAGTTGATTCGATGCATTCTTCAATTTTGAAGTATTTTATGGCCATTGCCACGATAGTCACACTGACGCAATCGCAGGCAGATATGGTTCCGTCATCTTCGTTTAATCACGAAAATGACAATTCGCGCCTTGCAACGCGTGTATTAAATAAAGAAGCTCAAAGCTTCAATTCAAATTTCACCAATTTGAACAGCCTTTCAATCACTGAGCGTTCTGGCGATAAAGTTCGCCGTGAAACCATTGCAGCGAAAATTGAAATTCCTGCAGAAGAGCCTTCAGTGATTGAAAAACTGAATACCGTGGCTTCTAATACTGTACGCAAGTTCAGTCAGACAGGTACAGCCTCTTGGTATGGTCGCCAGTTCCACGGCCGTAAAACTGCAAGCGGTGAAACCTTTGACATGAATGCAATGACTGCTGCTCATCGTAGCCTACCATTGAACTGTTATATTCGTGTGACCAATAGAAATAATGGTAAAAGCGTAGTGGTTAAAGTCAATGACCGCGGCCCATTCCATGGTAACCGTGTCGTCGATTTATCTTATGGCGCAGCTAAGAAACTCGGCATTACCAATGCCGGTGTTGGCAATGTCAGTATTGAGCGTGTCGCTGGTCCAAATTCTTAAGATTTAGCTTGCAATACATTTAACCAAAAGCCACAGTAATGTGGCTTTTTTATTAACTTCAAGTTATAGAAAAATGACAATCAATCTATAGTTCCTCTTATCTCCGGCTACCTGTCCATTACAGCTTGAATGTTGCAAATTCGCCAAGTAAAATTCGCGTTCTGGCACGATTAACTTTTGACCAAACCTGGATTCTGCTTTATATTTTCAGGCAAGCACAACGTATTCATGGAATGGAGCGAATAATGAAAACAATATCTGAATGGCTGGATGAATATAGTGACAGTCATCAAAACAAAACCAATAAGCTGATTCACTGGGTCTGCGTACCGACTATCTATTTTTCGATTATTGGCATTATTGCGCACTTTAGTGCTTTACTGACCGCCCTTCTGCTGGCTCTGGCTTTTATTTTCTATGCCCGACTAGATATTGTTTTGGCAGTTGCAATGGCTGCTTTAACATTGATCATGGCCTGGCTAATCTGGATTCTGCCAGTCGGTGCCGGTTTTTATGTTGGCCTATTTGTTTTTGCCTGGATTGGTCAGTTTTATGGCCACAAAGTGGAAGGCAAAAAGCCATCTTTCTTTAAAGACCTTCAATTCCTTCTTATTGGCCCGATTTGGTGCATGGATGCTTATTTAGCTAAAGTAGCACCTTCCTGGAAAAGTCGCCAGATACGAGACATGAAGAGCATTTAGCAGCATTCTTCATTTTTTCTAATGAGAAGAACCTTCTTGATAGGTTCTTCCTTGATGTTTTAACCGGCCATACACATGTTTTCGGGCACAATCATGATGCATCCAGTGCGCCACATCCCCCTTCTCGCTATTTATATTCACTATAAAATTCGACAATATCATCTTTTTGAATCGAACCAATGCCGGGTGCGGAATCGATATTATATGTCACCAATACAATTTGATCATTCAAGCATGAACTCTTAATAGCGTGATCCTTTATAATCATCACCTAATGTTGCAATCCTTGCTCGATAAGATCAAACCCCAATAGCACCCTGATGATGTTGAAAAGCAGTCTAAATTTTATTGAGATCATCTTGAGACATAGCTTCAAAATGAGTGTCGGTGTGGCGACTTGGCTGACTTTGTGTTAAGGAGCTCCACTCAAACTGGTTTTGCTAGGTATCAACACAGATATACAGCAATCAATAAGCAATCATCGCCCCAATACCCATGTCGGTTTTATATGCGCTATTAATGATTTTCAATTCTTTAAATTTCGTTGATTTTATCACGCGCACTTTCTAAGCAAACTCGTATTTTCCAAGAAAAACTACCGCTTTCGACTTATTGTATTTTTATGCAGATATAAAAAAAGCCCCACAAAGTGGAGCTTCTTTATAATTCGTTACCGAATTATTGAGCAGCAGCCTGAGCAGCAGCAACTTCTTCTGCGAAACTCATTTCAGCTTTCTTCTCGATACCTTCACCAACTTCGAAACGAACGAATTCAGCTACAGTAGTACCTGTTGCTTTAAGAACGTCAGCAACTTTCTTGTCGTTGTCGATTACGTACATTTGACGCTCAAGAACAACTTCGTTCAAGTATTTCTCGACAGAACCCACAACCATCTTCTCAACGATGTTTGCTGGCTTGCCAGATTCAAGTGCTTTCGCTTCAGCAATTTCTTTCTCTTTCGCGATAAGCTCAGCAGAAACGCCTTCAGCATTTACAGCGACTGGGTTGAACGCAGCAACGTGCATTGCCAAGCCTTTACCAGTTGCTTCATCACCAGTATAAGAAACAACAACACCGATACGAAGACCGTGTTTGTAAACTGCAAGGTTAGCACCTTCAACAATTTTCGCACGACGTACTTGGATGTTTTCACCGATTTTTTGAACAAGAGCGATACGCGCTTCTTCTACAGTTGCACCATCTTCTAGTTTCAATTCAGCGATTTGAGCAGGATCAGTTACGTTTGCAGCAAGTGCAGCAGCCGCAACTTTCGCAGAGAAACCAGCAAAGTTTTCATCTTTTGCAACGAAGTCAGTCTGGCAGTTTACTTCTAAAAGAAGTGCTTTGTTGCCTTCTTGAGCAATCGTGATCGCGCCATCAGCAGCGATGTTACCCGCTTTTTTAGCAGCTTTCGCTTGACCAGATTTACGTAGGTTATCGATCGCTAATTCAACGTCGCCGCCCGCTTCTGTCAAAGCTTTTTTACATTCCATCATTGCAAGACCAGTACGATCGCGCAATTCTTTAACCATGCTTGCTGTAACTGCAGTCATGTTTATCTCCTAAATTCGGTAGAAAATGAATTCTTTTTAGAACAGAAACGGCCCAGAGGAGTTCTCATGGGCCGCCTGCATACATAACGCTTACTTTGCCACCATCACATGTCGCAAAAATGACAAGCTTGCGTCAAACGCATTAAGCCTCAGAAGCTGGAGCTTCTTCTGCTTTAGCTTGTGCATTCGCTTGTGATTGAGCATATTCTTTACCAGCAAGAATCGCATCAGCCATAGCAGAAGCATACAGTGTTACTGCACGGATCGCATCATCGTTACCCGGAATAACGTAATCTACGTTGTCTGGGTTAGAGTTTGTATCAACGATACCGATTACAGGAATACCAAGGTTCTTTGCTTCTTTGATTGCAATTGCTTCGTGATCAACGTCGATTACGAATAATGCGTCAGGTAAACCACCCATGTTTTTCACGCCGCCAAGACCGCGTTCAAGTTTTTCCATCTCACGAGTACGTTCTAAAGCTTCACGTTTAGTTAGCTTAAGGAAAGTACCGTCTTGAGATTGAGTTTGAAGGTCTTTTAGACGGTTGATAGATTGGCGAAGTGTTTTCCAGTTCGTCAACATACCACCTAACCAGCGGTGATCAACATATGGTTGACCAGCACGTTGCGCTTGTTCACGGATGATTGCAGAAGCTGCGCGCTTAGTACCAACAAACAAAACTTTGTTCTTTTTGCTCGCCAAGTTGTTAGCAAAGTTCAAAGCATCATTTAACGCAGGAACAGTGTGCTCAAGGTTGATGATGTGAATTTTGTTACGCGCACCAAAGATGTAATCGCGCATTTTTGGGTTCCAAAAACGTGTTTGGTGACCAAAGTGTGCGCCTGCTTGTAGAAGGTCGCGCATGCCTACGTTGTAATCTGCCATTTTCTTTACCTTAAAGTTTGGGTTAGGCCTCCATATACCCGCATTCTCCACCCAAGGGATTGCTGTCATTTTATCAGTGGTTGCGACAGAGGACATTTTTTAGCGATACAAGGCATGAATAGTGAGATTTAACATTCTAAATAAACTATTCATAACGCAGTAGCATCAAAAAACGTCCCTATCCCGAAGGGTTGTAGCTAAAATCCCCTCATACTTCGTTATGAAACTCGATAAGGGAATACCATTACCATCGTTTCATGCCTCGCATGACGAAATTTTAGCTGACAACGCAACTCACATATAAAGTGACAACAATCCCTAGAAGCACCCAGAGTAATGTGTCGATATATGTGCGGATTTTTTGCCCCATCGCACAAAGCCCGTGAAATTTATTCACGAAAAAGCATTTGATAAAATGGGCGGCTATTTATACCATAGTCACACACAAATTTCCAAAAGTTTTTAGAGATCATGAACAACACTTACCAAGCGCCACGTCGACTTATCAAAACCCCTGACGAAATTGAAAAAATGCGTGTGGCAGGGCGACTGGCGGCAGAAGTATTGGATATGATCAAACCGCATATTGTTCCAGGTGTTACTACGCTAGAACTTGATACGATTTGTCATGACTATATTGTTAACCAACAACAAGCCATTCCAGCCTGCTTAGGTTATGGTGCAGCACCAGGTCGGCCTGCTTTCCAGCATGTGATTTGCACTTCTGTGAATCATGTGGTGTGTCACGGCATTCCATCGGATAGCAAAAAATTGAAAAAAGGTGACATTCTGAATATCGATGTCACTGTGATTAAAGATGGCTATCATGGCGATACCAACATGATGTACATCGTCGGTGGTGAAACGTCTATTCTTGCTAACCGTCTATGTAAAGTAGCGCAAGAAGCCATGTACCGGGGTATTGAAACTGTAAAACCAGGGTCAACCATTGGTGATATTGGCCACGTGATTCAAAAATATGTCGAATCTGAACGTTTTGGTGTGGTACGTGAATATTGTGGTCATGGAATTGGCACGACTTTCCATGACGAACCACAAGTATTGCATTACGGCCAGCCAGATACCGGGATGATTTTAGAAGAAGGCATGACTTTTACCATTGAGCCTATGGTGAATGGTGGCGACTGGAAAACCAAATTACTGGGTGATAAATGGACGGTGGTCACCAAAGACCATTCATTGTCAGCACAGTATGAACATACCCTGCTCGTCACTAAAACAGGGGTTGAAATCTTAACCGCGCGTCCGGATGAAGATCTGTCACGCTTTAATAAATAAGTACCAAGACAACACCACAAAATGGTCACTATAAAGTGGCCATTTTTAGTTTATATTGACTGGCTTATGGGGGTTTACTTGATAACTCAAGCCTTTTAACTGTTGTCCCTTGGCATCGGAGTTCAAGATAAAGCTCTGCAAGTACACCATTTTTTCCTCAAAGTTTTCCAAATTCTTTTGCCCCATGCCTCGCATTTTAAGCTAAGATAATGTGCTTTTTATTTTTTAATCCCTATAAGAAGGAATACTGCCGTGGACGTACGTCTCTCTGATCGTGTAAATGCCATCAAACCGTCCCCAACGCTTGCTGTGACCAACAAAGCTGCTGAATTAAAAGCTGCAGGTCATAATGTTATTGGTTTGGGCGCAGGTGAGCCAGATTTTGATACACCGCAACACATCAAAGATGCAGCAATTGCAGCGATTAACAACGGTTTCACCAAATACACCGCTGTTGACGGTACGCCAGGTCTTAAAAAAGCCATTATTGCTAAATTCAAACGCGACAATAACCTAGACTATGCAGCAAACCAGATTCTGGTTTCTTGTGGTGGTAAGCAATCATTCTTTAACTTGGCCCTTGCTTTGTTAAACAAAGGTGATGAAGTCATCATCCCAGCACCATTCTGGGTAAGCTACCCGGACATGGTGATCATCGCTGAAGGTGTTCCTGTTATTGTGAAATGTGGTGAAGAACAACGTTTCAAAATCACCCCTGAACAATTAGAAGCTGCAATCACTGACAAAACACGTCTAGTAGTATTGAACAGCCCGTCTAACCCTACAGGTATGATCTACACTAAAGCTGAGCTTGAAGCGCTGGCTGACGTACTGCGTAAATACCCAGAAGTATTTATCGCATCTGATGATATGTACGAACCAATCCGTTGGGATGACGAGTTCTACAACATCGCAACAGTTGCACCAGACCTTTATGACCGTACTATCGTATTAAACGGTGTATCTAAAGCCTATGCAATGACTGGCTGGCGTATCGGCTACGCAGCGGGCCCTGCTAAACTTATTGGTGCAATGAAAAAGATCCAATCTCAGTCAACTTCAAACCCAACTTCAATTTCGCAAGTTGCTGCTGAAGCTGCCTTGAATGGTCCTCAAGATGTACTTGAGCCAATGATTGAAGCATTCAAACGTCGCCATGACCTAGTTGTGAAAGGCTTGAATGACATTCACGGTATTTCTTGCTTGCCTGCTGATGGCGCATTCTATGCATATGCCAACATCAAACCGTTGATTCGTGCCAAAGGTCTTAAATCTTGCACAGAATTCTCTGCATGGTTACTGGAAGAAACTGGCGTTGCCGTTGTTCCTGGCGATGCATTCGGTCTGGGCGGTTTCATGCGTATTTCTTATGCAACTGCAGATGAAGTGTTGGTTGATGCACTTGCGCGCATCAAGAAAGCTGCTGATTCAATCGAAGGCGTTGACGCCGCAATTGCTTCAATCGAAGCTGAAAAAGCTGCACAATAATCAATTCGCTTGATTTAAAAACCCGCGTTGATCGCGGGTTTTTTTATGCCATTCCAAGCTGCTTTTGATAACGTATTTTAAGCAGATCAAACAAATGATCGCAGCCAAAGTGTATGCCACACATAGCATTGATCGAAATTCCTGAATATCTAAAGTATCTCTATTTCCGGTAGAAATAGCACTCTCCTGCTATCTGCAATAGCATTGAAAAAATAAATATTTTAACCTCAATAACTTTTAACCATCTAATATAACTATTGCTATGAGCAACATTACATCAAAATATGTCACTTGCTATTATTGATGTTTCACTTTTAAATAAAATCGAAACAGCTAAAGAATAATCACAGGAAAAGCAGAATGAATCCAAAAGAAATGAACGGTTTGGCCTTATTACAAGCGATGCGAGATGGGAAAATTCCCGCTCCAAGCATTAGCGAAACCATGTCGATGCAACCTGCCGTTATCCAAAGCGGATACGTAGAATTTAAAGTCAAAGCCGATCACCGGCATTTAAATCCGCTTGGTGGCGTGCATGGTGGTTTTGCAGCAACTGTTTTAGACACGGTGACAGGCTGTGCGATTCATACTTTACTCGAAGCAGGGGTTGGTTATGGCACGATTGATCTGAATGTTAAAATGTGCCGACCGATTCCTCGAGACCAGCAGCTTAAAGCGACCGGACAATCAATTAACCTCAGTAAAAATCTGGGTATTGCTGAAGGTCGGATTCTGGATGAAGAAGGCCGTTTATATGCCCATGCCACTGCGACCTGTATGATTATTCGCCCTGAATAACCAAGAGAACCTATGGCCAGCATTCAATCGATGACCTAAGTGTTTAGTCCCAGATTTTAATGGTGCAATATTCTCAGATAAATGGAAGGAAGCACTATGGGACAAGTTCTACACAGCAGCGCCACAACGACACAGGCAGTGCGTCGAGCAATACAAAATAGTCAAGA